>QLUL01000040.1 GCA_018725425.1 Chloroflexota bacterium | reverse complement strand
CTACAAAGGAGGTCCATGTGAAAAGGAAGATCAGGAAGGCGGCGGTCCTTGGAGCCGGCGTAATGGGGAGCACCATCGCTGCCCATCTGGCGAATGTCGGCATACCGACATATCTTCTGGACATTGTCCCCCGGGAGCTCACCGAGGAGGATAAGAAGAAAGGATTAACACCGGAAAGTCCTGCCTTCAGGAGCAAACTCGCCCGAAAAGGCCTGGAGAATGCGCTAAAGGCAAGCCCGGCTGCATTCTATGT
Organism: Chloroflexota bacterium; assembly: GCA_018725425.1. Classification (GTDB taxonomy): domain Bacteria; phylum Chloroflexota; class Dehalococcoidia; order SZUA-161; family SpSt-899; genus BS503. Next base: position 7,719 of record QLUL01000040.1, on the reverse strand, counting down.
CCCGGAAGACGCCAAACTTATCACTCCGGGCAATTTTGACGACCATATGCAGTGGCTCTCGGATGTAGACTGGATCATCGAGGTGGTAACGGAGAATCTGGAGATCAAGAAGGCGCTCTTAAGGAAGGTCGAGGAGTTCAGGAGCCCGGGAACCATCGTTAGCACAAATACCTCTGGAATCTCGATAAACAAGATGTCAGAGGGGCTGTCGCAGGATCTCAAAGAGCATTTTCTGGGAACACATTTCTTCAATCCCCCAAGATACATGAAACTCCTGGAGATTATCCCCGGAAAGTCCACCAGGAAAGAGATCGTGGACTTCATGGCATCTTTCTGCGAGAAACAACTGGGCAAGGGGATTGTCTTTGCCAAAGACACCCCGAACTTCATTGCCAATAGAATCGCGGTCCATGGTACGGTGGGAACCATAAGAACCATGGTGGAGAATGGATACACCATAGAAGAAGTTGACGCCATAACCGGACCTCCCATGGGAAGGCCAAAGAGCGCCACCTTTAGAACAGCCGACCTTGTGGGTTTGGATACCCTCGCCCATGTAGCCAGGAACGTATATGACAACGTAGAAGATGAAAAGGAAAGGAACGAATTCGTCATCCCGGAGATCCTAACCAGGATGGTGGAGATGGGTCTGCTGGGCGACAAGACAGGAAAGGGATTCTATCGGAAGATCAAGATAGACGAAGGCTCCGAGATACATGCGCTGGACTACAAAACCATGGATTACGCCCCCCTCAAAGGGGCCGCATTCCCCGTGTTGGATGGCCTGAAGAAGGTTGAGAATCCCGCTGAAAGGATAAAAACCCTCCTCTATTCGGAGGACCGAGCAGGCCAGTTTGCCTGGAAGGCAGTGAAGCGCCTATTGCTCTACTGCGTCAGTAAGATCCCTGAGATAGCGGATGACATAGTGAACGTTGACCGGGCGGTAAGGTGGGGCTTCAACTGGGAGCTTGGCCCTTTCGAGATCTGGGATGCCATAGGGCTCAAAGAATCCGTGGGGAGAATGGAAGGGGAAGGTGAAGAGGTACCGCAGAATGTGAAGCAGATGCTCTCGCTTGGAAAGGAGCGGTTCTACGAGAAGAGAGATGGCAGACTTTGCTTCTTTGACTTCCCGAAATCAGACTATCTGGAGATCGAGGAGAAGCCGCAGATCATCATTCTCCCTTCTTTGAAGGAGAGGAAGAGGCTGATTAAGTCCAATGCCGGGGCCAGCCTGGTGGACCTGGGAGACGGTGTTGCCTGTCTGGAATTCCACTCCCCAAACAACGCCATCGGGACGGACATCATCCAGATGCTTAATTACAGCATAAAAGAGGTGGAGGAGAATTTCGAGGGACTGGTTATCGGCAACCACGGCCGGAACTTCAGCGTCGGGGCAAACCTGATGCTCCTTCTCTTTGAGTCTCAGAACCAGAACTGGGATGCCATTCAACTCGTAGTGAAGCAATTTCAAGGTGCCTGCAGCCGCATCAAGTATGCCGAGAAGCCAGTAGTGGCCGCGCCATCCGGGATGACCCTGGGTGGCGGATGCGAGATATGCATGGCCGCCAGCAGGATAAGGGCCCATGGCGAGACCTGCATCGGCCTTGTGGAAGCGGGCGTGGGGCTTATTCCCGGTGGTGGGGGTAACAAAGAGCTCCTTCTGGCAAACATCGCTCGGGTGCCTCCGATGGTTCCCAGTGCTGGATCACCCGAGGGAAGTCCGCCGGACCTCCTCCCCTATGTTGCCAGAACCTTTGACACTATCGCCAGGGCCAAAGTATCTACAAGCGGCAAGGAGGCCCGCAACCTGGGATTTCTCAGGCCACAGGATAAGATCACGGTGAATCTGGACCACCTCCTACACGATGCTAAAGAGACAGTGCTTGCCATGGCCAGGGAGGGTTATTCTCCTCTTAGACCCAAAGACGATATCAGGGTAACCGGTAGAACGGGAAGGGCTTTCCTGGAGCTCATGATCTATACCATGAGAGAGGGAGGATACATCACCGACTACGATGGGCATATCGCCAGGAAGCTCGCCTATGTGTTGACCGGCGGCGATATTGCACCGAACACCCTGGTAACCGAGGAATATCTGCTGGAGCTTGAAAGGGAGGCATTTGTCTCGCTCTGCGGAGAGAAGAAGACTCAGGACAGGATGAGACATCTGCTCCAGACCAACAAGCCGCTCAGAAATTGACCATCACTCGCAAGGGGGATAAAAATGAGAGAAGCAGTTATAGTATCAGCGGTGAGGACCGCTATTGGAAGGGCGCCAAGGGGCACCCTGCGAAACACCAGGCCGGAGCATTCGGCCACCGAGGTGGTAAAGGAGGCGATCAAGAGAGCCAGGGGATTGGAACCAGGGGAGATAGACGATCTAATAATCGGGTGTGCTTTCCCCGAGGCAGAGGCGGGGATGAACCTGGGTAGGGTTATTGCACTCAAAGCTGGACTTCCTCATTCGGTGACCGGCCTCACCGTAAACAGGTTCTGTGCCTCCGGACTTGAGGCCATTGCCATCGCCTCACAAAGGATCATGGGTGGATTTGCGGATATTGTGGTCGCCGGAGGGGTGGAGCACATGAGCAGTGTGCCCATGGGCGGGAGCAAACTGCTCCCGGACCCCGACCTGATGGAGAGCTACCCCGGGGCATACATCTCAACGGGGCTCACGGCGGAGAATGTGGCACAGAGATATGGAGTGAGCCGAGAGGATCAGGATGCATTCGCTTTAGATAGTCACCAGAAGGCAGTGAGGGCGCAGAAAGAGAAGAAATTCGACGAGCAGATTCTACCGCTAAACATCGTGGAGAGGACCTTTGAAGAAGGAAAGCCGGTCAAGAAGGAGATAGTTTTTGAGAAGGATGAATGCGTCAGGCCGGACACCTCCATGGAAGCTCTATCAAAGCTAAAACCAATCTTTAACATCAAAGGCACGGTGACTGCCGGAAACTCTTGTCCCTTGAACGATGGGGCTGCAGCAGTGGTGATTATGTCCAGGGAGAGGGCCGGGGAGTTAGGATTGAAGTCGATGGGTGTTTTCCGGTCATACGGCGTTGGAGGCGTTGACCCTGAGGTCATGGGCATAGGCCCGGTGGTGGCCGTCCCCAAGGCGCTCAAGTACGCCGGTATCTCCATTGACCAGGTTGACCTTGTAGAGCTAAATGAGGCATTTGCATCCCAGTCGCTATATGTGATCAGAACCCTGGGGATTGACCCGAATAGGCTAAATGTAAATGGTGGTTCTATTGCCCTGGGGCATCCCATGGGATGCACCGGAGCCTATCTTACCACCAAGCTGCTCTATGAAATGGAAAGCAGAAGGGCCAAATTCGGCGTGGTCACCATGTGTATCGGTGGCGGTATGGGAGCAGCGGGTATATTCGAAAGGGAAGAATAAATAAAGGAGGAAAACATGGAGACACCGAAAATCAGAAAGGGCGGCACATTCCTGGTAGAGGAAATAGCCCCGCAAGAGATCTTTACCCCCGATGACTTCACCGAAGAGCACCGGATGATCATCAAGACCACCGAAGACTTCGTCAAGAACGAGGTGCAGCCGCATATAGAGGAACTCGAGCATAAGGACTTTGAACTGACCCGCAAGCTAATGCGGCAGGTTGGAGAGCTGGGACTTCTAGCGGCGGACATAGAGGAGCAGTACGGCGGTTCCCCAATGGATAAGATAGCCTCGCTGCTTATCACCGCCTACTTGACACTGGCCGGGTCCTTTGGCTTGACTCTGGGTGCCCATACGGGCATCGGAACCCTGCCCGTGGTATTCTTTGGCAACAAATCCCAGAAGGAGAAATACCTGCCTGCTCTGGCAAGCGGGGAAAAGATCGCCGCCTACGCCCTGACCGAGCCCCTCGCCGGCACCGATGCCCTTGCCCTGAGAACCCGGGCCATCCTATCCGATGACGGCCGATACTATCAGCTCAACGGCGAAAAGCAGTTCATCACCAACGGAGGGCTGGCAGATATCATTGTAACCTTTGCCAAGGTGGATGGTGATAAGTTCACCGCCTTCATTGTAGAGAAAGGCTTTCCGGGGGTATCCATAGGACCGGAGGAGAATAAAATGGGCATTCGTGGTTCCTCCACCACCAGTGTGATATTTGAGGATGCCAGGGTGCCGGTGGAGAATGTCCTCTTCGAGATCGGCAAGGGACATGCGGTCGCCTTCAGCATTCTCGATATAGGCAGGCTCAGACTGGCCGGGGGATGTGTGGAGGGGGCAAAGTTAGCCCTGGAGGAAAGTGTAAAATATGCCAGGCAGAGAGTCCAGTTTGGAAGGCCCATCTGTCAATTTGGACTGATAAAGCATAAGCTCGCTGAGATGGGGATAGGGATTTATACAGCAGAGAGCATGCTTTACCGAACCGCCGGTCTGATAGATAACATCCTCGCCACGGTGGACCTGGCGGCAGGGGATAGCGGCAAGCAGACCGCGAAATGCATCTCGGAATATGCTACCGAGTGCTCCATTAACAAGGTCTACTGCTCCGAGATGCTGGATTATGTCGCCGATGAGGCGGTCCAGATTCATGGGGGGTACGGATATATCGAGGAGTATCTGGTGGAGCGAATCTATAGGGATTCGCGGATAAACCGGATATTTGAAGGGACAAATGAGATAAACCGGCTTACCATACTTGACTGGCTGATGAGGAAGGCGCTGAAGAACGAGATACCGCTCTTCTCCATGGCACTGAAACTGGCCGGTGAAATGCTGACGATAGCCCCGGTCTCCCCGAGCATGGAAGATGGGCCGCTGGGGTACCAGAAGAAGCTGGTGGATATGTCAAAGAAGATATTCCTCCTCACATCGGGTGGGGCGGCACAGAAATACGGAAAGGCCATGGCCGAGCAGCAGGAGGTTGTGGGACTTTTGAGCGACATTGCAATCGAAATCTTCGCCATGGAGAGCGGCCTCTTGAGAGCGCTCAAGTCCATAGAATCTTCTGGAGAAGAGCAAGCGAAGACAAAGATAGACATGGTATGCGTCTATGTAAATGATGCCATGAAGAGAATAGACGATTATGCCACCCAGATCCTTGCTGCAATGGAGACCGGGGACGTGCTTTATACACAGCTCGGGGCGATGAGGAAGCTCTCAAGACTGACGCCCATCAACACCGTGGCCAGGAGGAGAGAAATTGCCGAGAGATTGATAGAGGCAGAGCGATACACCTGTTAGAAGTTTGCTCTGCTCAGGTAGCGCCGAGGTTTATCCTCGGCAAACACCGGCAGGGGACAAGTAGCGCCGAGGTTTATCCTCGGCAAACACCGGCAGGGGACAAGCCCCTGTGCTACAAGTGAGGAACGCCTTTGGATTGGGCCGATGCCGCGATACTTAGCACCGCTATCTTCGCGGTGGTCAACATACTCGATAGCCACCTCGTCGCCAAGAGGATGCCCAGTCTCAGGGCATTTCTGATTCCGGCGGGAATCCTGGGTATTATAACCGGTGCGATACTGCTCAGCCTTTTCCCCCTCCCCCATGACATCGGCGTCATTCCACTCCTGATAACCATGTTCTCGAGCATCCTGCGCGCCCTGGCAGTCTTGCTAATCCTGCATATCCTGCAGACCGGAGAGGTCTCCCGGGTTATCCCTGTGGTCCACGCCCACCCGGTGTTCGTGGCTATCCTGGCTGCGTTATTCCTGGGTGAAACCTTAGACTACCTTGAGTGGATCGCTATTCTCATCACCGTCGCTGGGGCAATGCTCATCTCCATCGAGCGAGACTCCAGCGGCTCCCGTATCGGGGTCGGCAGATCGCTTGCCAAGCCTCTTATAGCCGGGTTCCTTCTGGCAACCGCCAATCTGACCAGCAAGTATGCCCTGGAACACGTTTCGTATTGGAATATGCTCGCCTTTGGCCATCTTGCCATGGCACTTGTCTTCCTGGGCATCGCCCTGCGCCCCCTTCCTCTCCGCCAGCTTTGCACCCTCAAGCAACCGGTGCTGTCGCTGGCTCTCGTGGTCTTGACCGCGGCGCTGGTACTCGTCGGACTGTTCTTCCTCTTCTGGTCCATACAGAACGGGCCGGTATCGCTGGTCTCGGCCATCTCCGGGGCTCGACCGGCGTTCGTATTTGTCTATGCCCTCATTCTGAGCCGTATCTCCACCGTGTTGTTGGAGCAGCGCCTGGGGAAGGAAACCATAGCCCTGAGATCTGTTGCCATTGGCATGATTGTCGGTGGGATAACGATTATTCATCTATAGTCAATTGCAGAAATCATTATAATTCTCCCTCCCCTAGCGGGAGGGAGTTAGAGGGAGGGGGAAAACTCCAGGAATTCCCCCCTCATCCTTCGCCAAGCTCAGGACAGGTTCTAACCTCTCCCTTCAACGGATGTTCCATTTCGAGGGGCTCGCCAGATTCGGGAATACATGACTACATGATGGATTTCGTAAGGATTGAAAGGGCAATTTCGTATCTGGTTCGATGATTTTCACAGATACGTGCTGGAACATCCGCTTCAAGGGAGAGGAATCTTATGTCGGTCTCCGTAGTCGAGGTCGTCCCTGACCTCGACGGTGCAGCTCTGGGTCGGGGACGACCCAGAGTACTTGGTCATAAAAAGTTCTGCGGGGAAAACCATTCATTCCAGATGAGTGATCTCAGACGAGGGCCGCTGAACGATATCCACCTTTATCCCTGCCTCGGCGAAGAGCTCCCGGAAGGAATCATCGGCGTACTTACCAAAGCTCACGAAGCGTTTGATCCTAGCGTTAACCAGCATCTTGGCACAGAGGATGCAGGGGGTGTGGGTGCAGTAGACGGTGCAGTCCTTGAGGCTGACACCGTGGAGAGACGCCTGAATGATGCAATTCTGCTCGGCATGTATGGAGCGGCAAATCTCGTGACGGGTGCCGGATGGGATATCCTGCGCATCCCTGAGGCAGCCCAGTTCAAGGCAGTCCTTCAGTCCAACGGCGGCGCCATTATAGCCGGTGGCCAGGATATGCTTATCCCGCACGGCCACCGCGCCGACATGGTGCCGCAGGCAGGTCGAGCGCTCGGCCACTACCGAGGCCACCTTGAGAAAGTATTCATCAATGCTCGGACGGCCTGATTTCCTCATCACGCGAGCGTGGCGATGAGCCGCTCGGTCTCCTCTCTTAGCTTCTCCAGCGAGGATTCATTAATCAGGGCAAAATCTGCCATGGCGATCGGCCCCCCTTTGCCGAGGTTCTCGATCTCGGCGAAATCGCGGCTCACCGATTCGGCGACGGTCAGTGGCCTGATCGGCCTTCGCGAAAGGCGCTCTTGCCTTGCTCCGGGTGAAGAATAGACGGTCACCACAAGAAAGCCTTCGCCGTAATGCTCTTTGAGCAGCTTATACTCCTCCCAGGAGTACAGGCCATCCACCACTACATTCGATCGTTGCAGCGCGGCATCAATTGCAGGAAGGTTCAGCCTGGCATAGGCGGCCATGCCGTGTTCCTCCCGCAGTCGTTCGCGAACTTGTCGCTCGTTTTCCTCGTTTAGCTCCAGTCCCCGCCGGAGCACCTCCCTGTCCGTCAGGTCGCCAAACCTTATGCGCACAAAGCCCTTTTGCTCGAAGACCCGCGCTACCTCCGATTTACCTGATCCGCTCATGCCAACAATGGCTACGACCTTCATAACCTCATTATAGCAGATGTTCCGCCAGCTTGTCTTCCGGATCTGAATAGAGAGCAGAAGTGAAATGGACTTATATTTTA
>QLUL01000004.1 GCA_018725425.1 Chloroflexota bacterium | reverse complement strand
CAGATTCATTCTTGTTACCCCCCGTTTCTTATATTGATCCACTTTGCGCGAGTGTGAACGATCTCCAGGCTCGTCTGACATCATTCAGGTTATCATCACTAACCTTCCTTCTTAGCGTCGGATTTGTCTGCCGCTCTAATCTCATGATAGTGCATTGCGTGTTAAATCTCTGTTAAGTTTTTGGGCTTCAGGCAACTTCTGCGCAAACAAGCCATCAGCGAAGTGTAGTCACTAGAGAAGGGGACTTTTTGACCCCCAATAGCGTAACGTAGATCGAGGCAATGAAAATGGATCTTATCGAGCATGTCAAAAGTGGCGATACAGAGGCCTCTGAAGCCCTGTTCCAATCCCATATGGGCCAGGGTGCAGCAGCGGCTTCCAGGTGAGAGAAGGGCTGAGGTTGCCACTTTGAGCCTGGCATCAAGAATGCGGGGAGGCATACAGATGCTAAGAGAAAGGCTCTTACGCCAACCTGCATGGAAGATGGCCGCCATTGGGGTGCTGGCGCTGGTGCTGATCATAGGAGGAACAGCAGGACCCCCGGTCCTGGCCGAGTTCTTTTCGCCTGGGGACGGATGTTAATCGCCGGAGATGAGGGCAAGGCCGTCGTCGGTTACATTGTTGCCCACGCACTGGAAGCAACACCCGGCGCAACGATCGAGATCGAAGGTGAGTCTTTCGAGGTCGTTGGTGTCATGGAAATGTATCCCTATCCCGAGCTTTCGAAAGCACAACCGGCGATCATTGCCCTCGGGGAATGGATCTCGCCTGATTGTGCAATCTTCATCCCCTTGGCGATGATGGACGATCTGTTTGGCGGTGCCGGAGCGCCCCTCTTCCTGGCTAAAGCGATCATCCTGCGTAGCACTGCTCCGGACCATCCCCAAGTGGCAGCAGCTCCGGGCTTTCGGAAAAGACATTGCTGGCCTCACCGGTTTGGAATACTGCACCCGCCTGACCGAGCTCTGGCTTGGGGCGAACCGGATAAGCGACATCTCGCCGCTGGTGGCGAACGAGGGGCTTTCTGAAGGGGACGGGATTGACCTCCGGGGGAATCCCTTAACACCGAATCTCTCAATACTTATGTCCCCCAACTCAGCGCAAGGGCCGTGGTGGTATTGCATTGAGGTGCGGATAGAAGAGGTTGATCTTTTCGTGCGGGACTGGTAAAATCAAGATCACCAGCGGGATTCTCAGCCTCAAACCCACTAAGAAGCGGTCATGTCTTATAAGGGAGCTTCGCTCCTCATATACGCACAGGAATTCTTGAAATTCCTATGCGTATGCCTCAAGAAATATTCAGGAGGTAATAAAAATGAAAACAAAGGCAAGAAAAGTGGGCTTGTTGTTCCTATCGTTGTTCCTTGTTGCAGCCACCGCCGGTTGCCCTGCCCCTGTAGATGAGCTTGACCGTTTGACATCTGCGGAACTGGAGGAGAGGATAATTGATGCACTGCCCGCGGTGGAAACAGTCCAATTCGAGCAGAAAACGGTTCATAAATTCATGGATAAGGTGGCCGGTGAGGTAGTGGATAGACGTACGACTTCTACTACCATTGGCGTAATTGATATGGTCAGAAAGAGAAGCACGGCGACAAGTACGTGGGTCTCATCATGGAGGGAAGCCGTAGTTTCAGAGGGGGAGGCCAGAGGTTACTTTGTTGATGGTGTCTACTATTCGAAGAGGAGCGAACCGGAAATGCCCGCTCAGTGGATAAAATGGGAGGGGCCCTGGAATCCGATGACCCTCCCTACCGAGATGATCATACGATGGCTAAACATGTCAGAACTGGAGCTTTTGGGCACAGAAAAGGTCAGAGGTTTCAACTGTTTTGTGGTTAGCGTGGTACCGGATATGGAGATGTTCTTCCAAGAACAGATGAGAAAACTCCAGGAGACGAGACACGCTTTCCCTGAGGCGGTGGAGGAGTTGCCTTCCCCGCAGGAGCTGGAGGCTATGATCAGGGATAAGTTGAGAGATTTGACCTTCAAGCTATGGGTCTGCAAGGATACCTTTCTACCGGTAAGAGAGCACCAGAAGTGGACTGGGGTGGACACCTTTGGAGATTTGGAGGTGATCGGAGTTATGGATACGACAACTTATTTTGTCTACAATCAGCCGGTTACCATTGATCTCCCTCCCGAAGCTGCCTACGCGGTATGCCGCGAAGAGTTCTTCGATCAACCTGTGATGCCCCCTGAACCACCCCCTGCAATACCCTGAGAGTATTTCGGAGCACTGCCGGAGAGCATCAGCCCGCTTCGGTGGCTCCTGTTTCAGTCACATCTATTCCACCCCGGTCATAGCTACAAGTTGAATCGCCACAAGCTAGGTGGCACGCTCTATCTGATTGCCGAGCGTGCCACCATCTTTTTTGAGGTGCTACAGACCGACCATATCGGGGTCGGATCTTGACTTTCGGCCATGGTTCAACCAACAGCACCAACAGATGAGGAGAAAAGTCAAAAAGCAAGACCTGACCCCATGACCCCTTGCATTTTTGCCCCATTTTGACTTAAACTAGGTGTTAGCGCCAGAGGCACTACGCTAATCTACCGGGGAGGAATTTGATGAGCAGTGTCGCCGACCGTTTGAAGGAGCTGGAGGAAAGACAGGGAAAAGAGAAAGCCCTGGGCGGGCCGGAGCGCGTTAAGAAGCAGCATGACTCGGGCAAGTTGACCGCTCGGGAAAGGCTGGATACCCTTTTCGACCGCGGCAGTTTCCACGAGCTTGACATGTTTGTCCGCCATCGGGCTGCTCTCTTCGGGATGGATAAGGCCGTTGTCCCGGCAGAGGGCGTGGTGACCGGATACGGGACGGTTAACGGCCGCCAGGTGTGCACCTTTTCCCAGGATTTTACCTCGATGGGCGGCACGCTGGGAGAGATGCACGCGCAGAAGATATGCAAGGTTATGGATCTGGCTATGCGCACCGGGGTCCCCTTTATAGGCCTCAATGACTCCGGTGGGGCAAGAATTCAGGAAGGGGTTGATGCCCTGCATGGATATGGCAGCATATTCTTCCGCAATTCCTGTGCCTCCGGCGTCATCCCTCAGATTTCGGCAATCATGGGCCCCACTGCTGGTGGTGCGGTCTACTCCCCGGCGATGACCGACTGGGTATTCATGGTCAAAAAAACCAGCTATATGTTCATCACCGGGCCGGCGGTCATCAGGGAGGTTACCGGCGAACAGATCACCCAGGAGGAGCTGGGGGGGGCGATGGCACATGCCACTAAGAGTGGGGTGGCTCACTTCGCCTGCGATAGTGATGCCCAGGCGATCGAGATGATTAGAGAGCTCTTAAGCTACCTGCCTTCCAACAATATGGAGGATCCCCCGATCGTGGAGACCGGTGATGACCCAAATCGTATGCTTCCCGCTCTCGATACCATAATTCCAGATGACCCTCGCCAGGTCTATGATATGAGGGAGGTTATCTGCTCCATTGTGGATAATGGCGTGATTCTGGAGCCTCATTACTACTATGCCCAGAATATGATCGTCTGCTTTGCCCGCCTCGCCGGCAGGACGGTGGGGATTATTGCCAATCAACCGATGCATCTGGCGGGCTGTCTCGATGTCAACGCCTCAGACAAAGCGACGCGCTTCATTAGGTTCTGCGATGCCTTTAATATTCCGTTGCTCACCATCGCCGATGTCCCGGGTTACCTCCCGGGCGCAGATCAAGAGTGGGCCGGGATCATCCGACACGGAGCCAAGCTCCTCTGGTGCTATTCGGAGGCCACGGTTCCCAAGATCACGCTGATAACGCGCAAGGATTACGGCGGCTCATATCTGGCGATGTGCAGTCGCGATCTCGGTGCTGACTTTGTCTTTGCCTGGCCTACCGCCGAGATCGCCGTCATGGGAGCAGAGGGCGCTGCGCCTATAATTCATAAGAAGGACATAGAGAAAGCCAGCGATCCCGGAGCAGCACTAGAAGAGAAGCTGAAGGAATATCGGGATCTGCTGTACAACCCCTATATTGCGGCTTCGCGCGGGTACATTGATGAGGTGATTCTGCCGCGGGATAGCCGTCGTACGATTGCTCGTGCCCTGGAGTTTCTCTCTACCAAGCGGGAAGTGAGGCCGCCTAAGAAGCACGGAAATATTCCAGTGTGAGGACGGTGATTGGTGATTAGTGATTAGTCACCAGTTACCAATCACCAATCACTGAGAGAATGAGAGACCGAAAAAAGATAGCGGCGATTATGGCTGCCATACACGAGTATCGAGTTACGAGTCACGAGTTGAGAGTCGGGGGAGAGGCATCTAAACTCCAGACTCCACACTCCTTACACGAGTCGAGAGTCCAGAGTCGAGAGTCCAGAGTTACGGGGAGGGGGGAGAACTCAGAACTCAGAACTCAGAACTCTAAACTCGAATGGCGGGCTTCCGGACGCCAGGAGATAATGCAGATGCGAGCTTTGTGGCAGCGGAGATTAGCGGGTAGTAGGTAGTGGGTAGCCTCCCTACCCCCTCCCCTTTGCCGGGGACAAGCCCCGGCGCTACTATGCGCTACACGCTAAGATAAGAGGAGAATCATGAAAGGAATAGAAACCCCCTTGATCCAGGCAAAAGACTTAACCACTGACAAGGTGAAGACCCGGCCAAGAGCGGAGAATCCGGTTAAGATATGCGATACTACCTTTCGCGATGGCCATCAGTCCACCCTGGCGACGCGCATGCGCACCTCGGATATGGAATGGATGGCCGAGGAAATGAATAAGTGCGGTTTCTACTGCATGGAGGTCTGGGGTGGCGCCACATTCGATGTGCCCCACCGTTTCTTGGGTGAAGACCCGTGGGAGCGACCGCGCACCCTGAAGAGGCTCATGCCTGACACGCCGTTGGCGATGCTCCTGCGAGGTCAGAATCTGGTTGCTTATCGCAACCACCCGGATGACCTGGTGGACGCCTTTGTGGAACAGGCCGTAGAGGTAGGCATCGATATCTTTCGCGTCTTCGATGCGGTGAATGACGAGCGCAACCACGAGCGTGCCGCGAAAGCCATCAAGAAGTACGGCAAGATTTATCGGGCGGAGATATGCTACTCCCTGACACAACCAAGGATGGGCGGCCCGGTTTACAACCTGGAGTATTACGTTAGGAAGGCATTGATCTTCCAGAACGATCTTGATGCTGATATCATCTGCATCAAGGACCAGGCGGGGCTAATTTCGCCCTACGATGCCTACGACCTGGTCAAGGCTCTGAAACAGGAGCTAAGAGTCCCGGTTGAGCTGCACACCCATTACACCAGCGGGCAGGGATCCATGTCCTTGCTCAAGGCAGTCGAGGCTGGTGTGGACATCGTTGACACCGCGCTATCGCCATTTGCTTTACGTTCCTCGCAGCCGGCCATCGAGCCACTGGTTGTCGCTCTGTATGGTACCGATCGGGATACCGGACTGGATATCGAGCAGTTATTTAGGTGCGGCGAGATGCTGGAGCAGATCGCCCCCAAGTACCGGGACTTCCTCGATACCTCAAGAATGTCGGTCATCGATGTGGGAGTGCTGGTTCACCAGATCCCCGGCGGGATGACCACCAACCTGGTTTCTCAGTTGAAACAGGCCGATGCCCTCGACCGGTTGGGTGAGTGCCAGGATATGACGGCAAAGGTACGAGCCGAGCTCGGCTATCCCCCGCTGGTTACGCCTACCAGCCAGATCGTGGGTGTCCAAGCGGTCCAAAACGTCCTCGTCGGGCCTTACAAGATGATCTCTAAGGAGGTAAAGGACTATTGCTGGGGGCTCTATGGCAAGTCGCCGGCACCGATCGACAAGGATATCCAGAGGATGATCCTCAAGGGCTACGAGAGGGGAGAGACACCAATTACCGGTAGAGCGGCGGATATGCTTGAACCGGAGCTGGAAGAGGCCAAAGCGGAATCCAGGGGGTTTGCCAGGACCATCCAGGATGTGCTGCTCTACGCCCTCTACCGCACCACCGGTGCTCGCTTCTTGAAGCATAAGTATGGGATTGATAAGACCATCCCCGACGACTGGAAACCACCGCGAGCTCCTAAGACCATGGAGGAGGTAAAGAGGGAGGATGAACTCATTGCCAGGGCCAGGGCCGGCAAGCTGGTGGAAAAGGTGGAGAAGCCTGTTCCGCAAAAGGGTCCCGGCCTGAGAACATTCAATGTTTTCGTTGAGGATGAGTACTACCAGGTCGAGGTGGAGGCTGTAAACGAGTCGAGAGTCCAGAGTCGAGAGTCCAGAGTCACGGGGAGGAGGACTCCAGTTGACGGGCAAGATGCCCGTCCTACCCAGATTCCTTACACGAGTCGAGAGTCTAGAGTCGAGAGTCCAGAGTCACGGGGACGGGGACTCCAGACTCCAGGCCCCAGACTCCAGACTCCAGACTCCAGACTCCAAAGCAGAGTAGCACCTGCCCCAACCGTTGCTGAGGGGGAGAAAGTAGTTGCCCCCATGTTCGGAATGATCATCCGCTACGAGGTCGAAGTAGGAGACCAGGTCAAGGTGGGTGACCCTGTAGTCATCCTGGAGTCGATGAAGATGGAAAACACCATCCCGGCTCCCGTCGACGGAACGGTTGCCGCGATCAACTTCGAAATCGGGGCCAATGTGGGCCGGAATGATGTTCTGGCGGTGATCAATTGAGTTTATAGAGTTTATAGAGTTTATAGAGTTCATTGAGTTGGGGTGGGGCGGGGAACTCAACGAACTTAATGAACTCATAAGGGGGTGACACAATGCGCAGAAAAGTTTCGATCATCGGTGCGGGGAATGTGGGCGCAACCTGCGCTTTCAGGATCGCCGAAAAGGGATATGCGGATGTGGTGCTGGTAGATATCGTTGAGGGTCTCCCTCAGGGCAAGGGATTGGACATGCTGCAAGCCGCTCCGATCATCGGGTCGGATGCCAGGATTATCGGATCCAATCGCTATGAAGAAACGGCCAACTCGGACATCGTGGTCATCACCTCAGGTGTAGCCCGGAAGCCCGGAATGAGCCGGGATGATCTGGTGCTTACCAATAAGAAGATCGTGCAGGAGGTGGTGGCGCAGGTGGTCCAATATTCACCCGACTGCATCATCATCATGGTGGCCAATCCCCTGGATGCCATGACACAGTTGGCGCTGCACTTGAGCAAGTTTCCCCGCAGTAGAGTCTTTGGGCAATCTGGCATCCTCGATAGCGCCAGGTTCCGGGCATTCATCGCTCAGGAACTCGACGTCTCGGTGGAGGATGTATTCACCTGCGTTTTAGGCGGACACGGCGATACCATGGTGCCCCTCACCAGGCTTTGCACCGTTGGCGGTGTTCCTATCAGCGAGCTTCTTCCGAAGGAGAAGGTTGATAGGCTGGTCGAGCGCACCGTGAAGGGGGGAGGGGAGATAGTCGCCTTGCTGAAAACGGGCAGCGCCTTCTATGCGCCCGGTGTGGCCACGACTCAAATGGTAGATGCCATAATCCTGGATAGGAAAAAGATATTGCCCTGCGCGGTACGCCTTGAGGGTGAATATGGCATCAGTGGCCTGGTGGTAGGCGTGCCGGTTAAACTGGGCAAGAACGGCGTTGAGCAAATAATAGAGATGAAGCTAACCCCGGAAGAGAGCGCCTGCCTGAAGAGGTCGGCGGCTGCCGTCCAGGAACTACTGAAGGTGATGCAGATTTAAACTTAGATAATAGGTCATAGGTCATAGGTTATGGGTGATAGGACGATACCGATGGCTTTCGCTGATTTATGAGTCAGGCAACATCAAGGGGAGGAGGTCAAAGATGCTGTCATGTACTTGTCTGGTAAAGAAAGAGGGGAATCAGTATGCTTCTCTATGTGTAGAGTTGGATATAGCTTCCTGTGGGCATACCAAAAAGGAGGCCATCGAAGGGTTGAGAAACGCCATAGAAGCGTACCTGGAATATATGACTTCCGAGGGAAGATCACATGAGATTTATCGGCCTGTTCCCATGAACGAGTTGAAGGATTTTCTATTTCCTGAACAGATGATATACGAACAGCCCTTAAAAGCTATTCCACTCGAAGTTGAATATGCCTAAAAACCTATCGAGTAACGATGTGGCCTGAATACTAGGCCAACTTGGAATTACTCTTAAAAGACGTAGCAAAGAAGATGTCTATGATGGGGAATATCAAGGAGGAAATCGTGTTGTGATTGTTCCAAGAAACAAAAGGAGTATTCCGCAAGGGACATTAAGCTCCATTTGGCGACAATCGGGAATCACACATAGCATTGCGGCATAGGAATTTCAAAGTGCAGAGTGCAAATTGAAAAATGCAAAATGCAAGGAAAACTTCATAAAACTGACTTGCCCCGTGTAATATTTGTCGGGGTGGGGAAAATTTGACTTTTGCAATTTACAATTTACAATTTGAATTTACCCGAACGAAGTGAGGGTTATCTTGCTGATGAAATTTGGAGAAGTAGATAACGATGGGTAAGATCAAAGAGATTCAGGCAGCAGACATCGCCCAAACCGTAGCTCGCTTATGTCAGGAGGCCAATTTCTTCCTGGGGGAGGATGTCGTGGCAGCCCTTTTAAGGCCCGACGAGGAGTCCGAGGTTGCCCGACAGGTACTGGATCAACTTCTGGAGAATGCCAGGATAGCTGCGGCAGAACACGTTCCCCTCTGTCAGGACTGCGGCACCGCGGTGGTCTTTCTTGATCTGGGACAGGAGGTACACATCTCAGGAGGCGATCTCTACACCGCGGTAGCGGAAGGCGTGAAGATAGGCTACGAGGAAGGCTACCTGCGAAAGTCGATGGTGGAACAGCCCTTCTCCGCGAGGATCAACACGAAGGATAATACCCCTCCCGTGATCCACACTCGGATCGTGCCGGGAGAGGAGCTGAAGATCACCGTGGCTCCCAAAGGTGGCGGCAGCGAGAATATGAGTCGTTTTACCGCCCTCAAACCGGCGCAGGGCAGGCAGGGTATCATTGAGTTCGTGGTGAATGCTGTGGATGAGGCCGGTAGTAATCCCTGTCCCCCGGTCATAGTTGGTGTGGGAATCGGGGGCACGGCGGAGATGACCATGGCGTTGGCCAAGGTAGCTCTGCTTCGTGAAGTAGGTAAGCCGAGCCCTGATGCTGAGGTCGCCGAGCTGGAGGACACTATTCTGAGGCGGGTCAATGCCCTGGGCATCGGGCCCCAGGGTTTTGGGGGACGGACAACTGCCCTGGCGGTGCATGTTGAGACCTTCCCCAGCCATATTGCCAGCCTGCCGGTAGCAGTTAACCTGCAATGCCATGCTAGCCGGCATAGAGAAGCAGTGCTGTAGCAGATGACAGGGGTCGGTTGACAGGGGTCAGGGGGACGGGGCTGACGGCTGACAACTGATCCTCGTGAACTGTGTGGCATGATGAGAATCGAACTTACTCCAGAAAAACTACACGGGAGCTTCGTAGTCAAAGTCGAGGAGATCAGCGGGCAGGATCTGCTTTCCTGTTATCAATGTGGCAAATGCTCCGCTGGTTGTCCCATGTCCTTTGCCATGGATATTCTTCCCAATCAAATCATCCGGCTGGCGCAACTGGGAATGGAGGCGGAGATAGCCGAGTCGAAGGCGATCTGGCTCTGTGCTACCTGCATTACCTGTATCGCGCGCTGTCCTCGTGGCTGTGACCTTTCGAGGGTGATAGAGGCTCTAAGGCTCCTGACGCTGCGGAAAAACGCGGATGCAATTGAACCATCACGGATCCCAGCGGAAACCCTGGCCGAGCTCCCGCAGATAGCACTGGTGAGCTGCTTCCGAAAATTCACCGCTTAAGGGAGAGTCGAGAGTCCAGAGTCACGGGTAGGAGGACCCTAGACTCTAGACTCCTAACCCGGACAAGCCGGAACCAACAAGGCATATTGTCGTTTAAATTCGAAATCCGAAGCACGAAATACTAAACAAATCCCAAATCCCAATGTTCAAATGTTCAAAACTGCCTCATATTTGGAATTTTGCTATTTGGATTTGTTTAGTGCTTAGAAATTAGGATTTAGGATTTTTCCATTTTGCGCAAGACTTCACTCTTAAGGGACTAAAGTAGATGATAAACTTGAACTACTACCCCGGATGTACCCTCAAAACCAAGGCCAAGAATTTCGAGGACTCCGCCATCGCCTCCATGTCGGCGCTGGGAATCGCTCTGATAGAGCTTCCCCGCTGGAATTGTTGCGGCGCATCCTACTGTTTGGCCGAGGATGACCTGATACACCAGGTAGCACCAGTTCGCAACCTCATACGAGTCAAGAGTCAAGAGTCAAGAGTCGAGAGTCAAGGGGAGGGAGACTCCAGACTCCAGACTCCAGACTCTAGACTTCTCAAAGTAGTCACCCTATGCCCGTTCTGTTACAACACGCTCAAGAGGGCCAATTTGATTGTCAGGAACGATCCCGGAAAGAGAGACACCCTTAACAGTTTCATGGATGAGGAGATAGACTACCACGGTGAGGTGGAAACAGTCCATCTTCTGGAGGTGTTACGGGATGATGTCGGCTGGGAGGCCATCGCCAAAAAGGTTAAGGTGCCACTGGAGGGCTTGATAGTGGCTCCATATTATGGCTGCACGCTGATCCGGCCCCGCGAAATCGCCATTGACAATGTTGAGCGGCCCACCGTGTTGCATCGGCTTATGGAGACCCTTGGGGCCACGGTGGTGGACTTCCCCTTTGCCACTGAGTGTTGTGGCTCATTCCAATCGGTGAGCAATCCCGAGCTTGCCGCCGAGACCGCCTGGAACATACTAACCCTTGCTCAGAGGCAAGGAGCAGAGGCGTTGGTCCTGAGTTGTCCGCTGTGCGAATATAATTTGGGATTTCAGCAAAAATTGATCAGGCGCAGACACGGTGAATTCAAGGGGATACCTACTCCATATTTCACTCAGTTGCTGGCACTTGCCTTGGGACTCGAAAGTTGTGGATTCGACCGGGGGTATACAGACTCCCGAGCCCTCCTCCAAAGCAAAGGTCTGCTATCGTGAGGCAGGTAGCGGGATAAGGGATACGGGATAGGCGGGTCAAGTAGTGGATAAATTGGGATCCTCAACCAAGAGGGCACTGGTCATTGGCGGCGGCATTGCAGGAATTCAGGCCTCCCTGGATATCGCCGACGCTGGATACGAAGTGTTGCTGGTGGAGAAGACCCCTAGCATTGGAGGGCATATGCTCCAGTACTCCGAGGTCTTTCCCACCCTTGATTGCCCTCAGTGCATCGGAACGCCGAAAATGGTAGAGGTGGGGCAGCATTCCAACATCAGAATACTGGCCTATAGTGAGGTAGAGTCGGTTTCCGGCACCATCGGTGATTTCACGGTGAGGATAAGAAGAAGAGCGACCCACGTTGACTGGGATAGGTGCAATGGTTGTGGCCTCTGTCTGCAGAAGTGCCCCGTGAAAGTCCCATCGGAATATAATTGCTTTCTGCCGTTTGACAATCGTGGGGCCATCTATATCCCCTTTGCCCAGGCTGTTCCCAACAAACCGGTCATCGATGCCCAGACGTGCCGTTATTTCAAATATCGCCGGTTTATGGAAGAAGGAGAAGAAAGCAAGAAACCCCCGGAATGTCGCATCTGTGAGAAAGTATGCCCTCTGGGAGTTATTGATTGGGAACAACAAGATGAAATCGTCGAGGAGAAGGTGGGAGCGATCGTTGTCGCTGCCGGCTTTGATCTTATGGACAAGGGCGAAATCGGCGAATTCGCAGAGGGCCGGGACATCATCAATGGCCTTGAGTTTGAGCGCATCCTCTGTCCCTCTGGCCCTACAGCCGGGGTAGTGATGCGACCCTCTGATGGCATAGAGCCCCGGGAGGTGGTGTTTATTTCCTGTGTGGGCTCCCGTGACCCCGAGCTGGGCGTCCCCTACTGCTCCCGGGTATGCTGCATGTATCTGGCCAAACAGGCATTGCTTTATAAACATGCCGTGCCCGATGGTCAGGCCTATATCTTCTACATGGATCAGCGCACCACCGGAAAGGGGTATGAGGAATTCGTGCGCCGAGCGGTGGAGGAATACCATGTGATGTATCTGCGAGGAAGAGTCTCGAAGATATTTCGCGACGGCGACCGGCTCAGGGTTCAGGGCGCTGATACCTTGAGCGGTAGGAGGGTGGACATCTCTTGCGATCTGGTAGTGCTTGGTATGGCAATGATGCCCTCTGCGGGTTTCAAGGAATTGGCGCGGAAGCTCGGCATCGCCACCGATGAATATGGCTTCATCACTGAAATTCACTCTAAGTTTCGACCCATGGAGACGTCGGTCCCGGGGATTTATGTCGCCGGCACGGCGCAGGGGCCGCGCGATATTCCCGACTCCGTAGCCATGGGCAGCGGCGTTGCCAGCAAGGTATTGGACTTGTTCTCACGCGACGGAGTGGGGAGTCCCCTATGAGCAGCGTAAATGGAACCAAGAGGATAGGGGTTTTCGTGTGCCACTGCGGACTCAACATCGCCGGTTCGGTAGATATGGAGAAAGTGGTGGCAGAGATAAGGAAATATCGGGGCGTGCTTTACGCCGAACATTACCAGTATATGTGTTCCGACCCGGGGCAGAACTTGATGAGGGAGGCGATAAGGGAACATCATCTGGATGCCATCGTAAACGCTAACTGCGCTCCCTCTCTGCACGAGAAAACATTTCGTAACGTGGCCGCTTCAGAGGGGTGCACGGAGAAAACCGCCTCATGGGCAACTCGCTGCTCGATGTGCATCTATTCGGTCGGATCGCCGGCAAGAACGCCGCTGTTTATGCCCGGCAAAAGGCCAGGGATGCCAAGCTCACTCTGGAGCATGTTAGAGATTACCACAGGGAGCTGGAGAAAGCCGGAATTGAAACCGACCGGACGTCACCCATATTGCTGCCCGACTACACTGTGAAACGTATCCGTGGTCCGGGGTCCGTGTCCGGACACGGTTCACGTATCACGGACACGGTAAAGTGGGAACGCTACGATAAGGAGAGGTCAAGTCGGGATTGACAATGCGGAGAGGCTCTCTTCACCGGGAGGGATAACATGCGCATCGACATCGTGACCCTGTTTCCGGATATGTTCAGCGGCCCCTTTGATGAGAGCATCATCAGGCGAGCCAGGGATAACAAGCTTGCTGAGATCGTCCTCCATAATCTGCGGGATTACGGCCTCGGCAGGCACCGCGTAGTCGATGACTACCCCCATGGTGGAGGGTCGGGGATGGTGCTCATGCCGGAACCACTGTTCTCTGCGGTGGAAGCAATAAGGGGAGAATTGCGGATTCCGGTCATATTGCTCACCCCGCAGGGGAGACTCTTCACCCAGAAGGTAGCTGAGGAACTGGCGACATACCCTCGCTTTATACTCCTCTGCGGACACTATGAGGGAGTCGATGAACGGGTGAGGAAATACCTGGCCACCGACGAGCTCAGCATCGGCGATTACGTTCTGACCGGCGGGGAGTTGGCCGCCATGGTGGTTTGCGATGCCGTGATAAGGCTTATCCCCGGTGTCCTCGGCTCGCCAGAATCAGCGAGGGATGACTCGCATTCCAGTGGTCTCCTGGAGTACCCGCAGTATACTCGGCCGCAGATATTCCGGGGATGGGAAGTGCCGCCGGTGTTACTTTCCGGAAATCACGCTGAAATCGCCAGGTGGCGCCGTGAGCAGTCCATCCTTCGAACCCTCGCCCGTCGTCCCGACCTCCTGGATAAAGCCGACCTTACGGGTTCACGGTTCAGGGGTTCACGGCTCACGGTTGGGGAGGGGAGGAACCTTGAACCTTGAACCTTGAACCCGCAGTGCGTAGCCAATCCCCTCCACAATCAGGGTATTACCTTCAAGTCGAGGGCGGGCGCCGAATCTCTCCACCAGCCACAGGTTAGTATCCACATGGTCGGTGAGACGCGGTATCTGATACTGTGTGGTTCCGCCAGCGAGGGCCGCGTAGATGATCAACTGATCCGCCAGGTATCTATCAACAGTGACACCGGCCGCGAGGTCTTCCAGGAGCGTTCGAGCGACATATCTGCCGATCTGCTCGGAGCTGCGTCCTCTCTTTCCGGACCGGTCAGCTCCTATCAGGCAACCGCTGTCGCTCTCTGCCCACACAGCCAAGTTGGCTCCCTCCTGCAAGGACGTTTCATCCCACAGCGTCTCGATGTATGACTGATAGCCTGCCTGGGCGAGGAGCTTGCGGCATTCCTCGGCCATCCTCTCGCTCACCCTCGGCTTTCTCAAATGGGAAGAGAGGGACAACCCCCTGATTTCCTTGACCCTGCCCCGCGAAAGCAGTGCCAGAGAGCGTAGCGTCTTCATGCCACTTAGCGGCTTTATCTTGGCCTGGATGATGCCACCCCCCTTAGGAACGTAACCGGGGCGAACTATCTCCATCTCTGCCTGGACCCCCATCTTCGCCAGCGTGGGGAATAACACATGTTGCATGTGATGAGCCGAGGGGGCAAAGTCCTGGAACAACCCCCCGGTCAGTCTCAGGGTGGTTTCCTTATCGGCAAAGCAGGCCAGGGGAAGTAAGGACATCAGCAACATGGTTGTCGAACCGGCGGTGCCAATATCCCACTCGTAGTGGCCACCCCTTATCCGGGATCCTGGCCTGTAGATGAGCTCTCCGGATTTCGCCTCTGCGCCCGTCACCTGAGCATCGCACATCTGGGCGCAGGCTCTTACCGAGGCCAGGTGCTGTGGGCGCAGTCCGGGCTTATCCCTCTTTGCCCTGATGTTAGTGAGGTGTAATTCTTCACCGAGCAGCGAGCAGAGAGTTATGGCATATCGCACGATAGTCCCGCTTCCCGACCGCTGCGACCCATCAATGTGAATCATTACCCGACTCTCCTCTTCGACTTCGCTCAGGGCAGGCCTCTGATCACACTCTATCCCGAATCACGGTAACTACTCAGGTTGTTAGGTTCACCCTGTGGAGTACTATATCCCACGGGGTCACGGTTCTTTGCTTTGCGCTCTTCATACTTCATCGCTCTCTACCTAGCATGTAGTTAACTAGCGTGTAGTAGGCTACCCGCTATGCGCTACACGCTAATCGGGAACTTTGGAACTGGGTCTGGTGGGCGATACTGGATTTGAACCAGTGACTTCTTGCGTGTGAAGCAAGCGCTCTAACCACTGAGCTAATCGCCCACTAGTCATTTTAGCCCATAGAATCGATTTTTGCAAATGTCTAATCTCTCATTGATTTTCCCATCCCTATCCCCAAAACCACCGGGGCTTGAATCTGGCGCTATTTCGTTTTCTTCTTCATCTTCTTCGTCGGGTTTTGAAACTCGCAGGGTACCTTCGTCTGGCAGAGACCACAGCCGGCTACGCTCCTATCATTATCATATCCCTCTTTCAATGTCGCTAAGTAGCCAATATCACGAACATACTGCTGACACTTCTTCTTATCGTGTCCCTTCTCAGAAATGGCTCTGGCTGGGCAGCGCTTAATACAGGCTTCACAGTTAACCCCTACGTAGAACAGGCAGTTTGAGTATGGACTTTTGGCTGTCATGGGGCTTGCCGGTAGTATTAGGCTGGTAACCACGCTGCCACAACGGTGGGCAATACCGCACTCGGTGATAAGACCATCGGAAAGACTGAAGGTGCCGTGACCGGCAGCATAGGCAATGTGTCGCTCCGACCAGTTTGAGTAAGCTCCCCTCTCATTGTGGTCAATCTTAAAATAGGATTGCATCATCGGTGCTGCTGCTAGATATCCCATCTCGGTGAGAAGTTCTACCACATGTTCCCGTAACGCTTCATTAAACTTCTCGCCATGCCAGCGGGTGTGAGACCAGAGACGGCTGGGAACAAGCATCTCGCTGCGGTTAGATTTACGCGTCTCATCCGGGATAGGTAAAATCCAGCTTATGACCGAAAGATGTGCCGGGATAGCTTTCGAACTTTTACTATAGGCTTTAGCCAATGCCTCGTGGGGAGTAAGGTGGGTAGATGCAATGATGGTCTTGTATTCACTGAATATGGGGTCATCACCATCAGCGAACTTCACCAGAGGCTCATCCCAGATAATATAGTCGTTGATAAACGGCAGACGGTTTAGGGGACCGGTGCGGGTAAATTCCTTGATTTCCTCCTCAATAAACTGTGCCGGGTTGGTTTGAAACCGTTCCTTTGCCTGCTTTGAAATAATCACTAGTCCTCCTCAATATTTTGTCTTGTTTCCCATATGCTTTATTCCCAAAACCACTGCGGTTTTAACCGACGAACCTCAGCATCCTTTCATCCTCTCCAACGGATGTTCCAGTCTGGCTCCCAACCGAATAGCACATTCAGTTCCTCTACTCACTTGCCCAAATGCGACTAAGAACCACCCATTGCTCAGGACAGCTTCTAATGTACTTCTCCATGACATGAGCAACCTGCTCCATGTTTCTTGCCACAGCCCCACTTCCTGCAGGGATAACATCGATGGCAGGCTCAAAGTATACATCATACCGGTCATCCCCACGCCGTAGGTTGAAGACAGGTACAACAGTCGCTCCTGTCCGCATTGCAATCCGCACAGCATCCCCAGGCAGGATAGTCTCTTCACCAAAGAAATTTGACTTCAAGCCATTGCTTGCAATATCGCGGTCGCAAGCGAGCAACACAGCCTCACCACGACGCAGGGACTGTATGAGCACCTTTAGCACACCTGATTGAGCAGGCACGAAAGCTACACCATTGCTCTCCCTCAAGGCGGTGATAAACTTGAGCAAAGACGGTGGCTCCAGGGGCTCAACCAGAACTGTTGTTTTTATCGAGCGTACTGCGAATATCTGCACAGCTATATCAAAACTGCCCAGATGTGCCGTGACCAGGATAACCCCCTTGCCCTTCTTCAGGGCATTCTCAAGATTGTGCCAGCCGTGGACTGTTATGCAACTCTCGATGTCATTGAGTTTCATGTGCGGTATCTTGATAAGGTCAAAATAGTTCTTAGCCGTATTTCTTAACACACCTCGCACAGCCTGTTTTAGCGCAGCATCATCTGCTTCCGATCCTAGAACATGCCTCATGTTATCTGCAATTGCGGCCCTCAGTGCTGGGGACAACATATAAACGGCATCTGCGATTAAACGCGCAATTAAATAGCCGACCTTCTTGGGTAAGTAGGACAGGGTGAACCCCGCAATCTTGAACGCATAGTATTTCCACATTCGTTTTGCCTCGTTACCACCCCTGAATGCACCTGCTTCCAATTATAAAGGCTCCAGACAGAATAGGGAAGTCTCCGATTTGAATCAACCAATACTCTGGTCTTTCTTATCCCGCAAATGTTTGATATACTGGATCTGAGCCATTGTCAGCATTCCTTCCGACCTCCTGTCATGTGTTGACAACAGAAGGATAGTATGTTCTTGGAGTTGCTGGCAAGGCTCCATTCTTACCTCAGGCACGTGGAGAATCTTAAAGAGACACTCGCTGTCTCTGGCATTGACGTTATATTCATCGGGCCAACTGATCTGTCTTCCGCGATGGGGTATCCAGGCCAGGTCAACCACCCTGAGGTGCAAGAAATGATCGGCAGCCTGGTGAAGGAGATACGCGCTGCCGGAAAGGCCGCCGGCACCATCGCTTATGACCTTGATACCCTGAGGAAGTGCAAAGAACGCGGCTTTCAGTACATTGCCTATAGTGTAG
>QLUL01000039.1 GCA_018725425.1 Chloroflexota bacterium | reverse complement strand
TTCTCGATGCGCGCCATGTGCTGTACCAGCAAGCGCGGCAGAAGAACCCGGCGCGCTGGTCGGGCCAAACGCGCAACTGGACACCGGTTGCGGCGGTGACGCTCAACCCGGAGCGCGACTCGGTCGTCAAAGCGGCTGTGGCTGGCGCACATATTCAAGCGGCGGCGGCATGATTCAGGCGACAACTATCTTGACATGCGCCGCTTCCGTGGGCCACCATGACGCGAAGCGCTGTGGCTGGAATGCGAACATCATCTATATCTCCGTTCATGAAGCGCTGGAGATTATCTCGCAATCCTTTTTGATCGAATAGTCCGTCGGAGCCCTCAAAGGGTCGGCGCAGAACATTTCTCAAGGCTGCGGCCAAAGCAGAATCATGGATCTCCCAAGTCGTAACTTTGAGTGCAAGGGCTTCGCCCAATAGTTCGGCCGCACTGTAAGCCGCCAGCAAACGCAAACCAGCGCTATAGCCGCGCAAAGCCCTTTCGCTATACCCATGGGCTTGCACAGATTCAAAGTGTGCAGCCAAGCGATACCTTGCATAGAAGCGGTTGAGTTGCCTTCTGGTGGATGCCGGAAAATATTTATCCTCACCTTCACGGCACTTTGTGCAGAACAATTTCCAGTCCAATAGAATTGGTGCGGTTTTTATCATACAAGCTTTTTATTTTAGCAAGCTGTTGAAAAAATTTCCCCCTCCAGCGCGCACCCTTCCTCGCTTATTGCGAAGCGATCTCGTGAAGATTCTGCGGGACAGCGCTGGTCGGGACAGACGCGCAACCGGTCGTCGGTCGCTGCGGTGACGCACATCCCTGAACTTGACTCGGTCGACAAACCGGCACTGGCTGGCGCACATATTCATGCGGCGGTGGCATGATTCAGGCGACAACTATCTTGACATGCGCCGAGCCCAAGGAACCACGCTTTCCATCTGCTGCAAAAACACCTGCTTGCGGGTCTTGCGCGTGCTCAGGCTCAGGTCAAGGCTGTTTTGATTCATGGTGCTGAAGTGTGACACGCGGGGCTTACACCTGCCATGCTGCTGGGGTGGTTTTGCAGAGTTTCCTTAGGCTCTTGTTAAAATCACGTATGACACAAATTGATCAATTTACTTCCACTGTAATATTCTTAACCTGGATTGACGATGTCTCTCTAGATTTAACATAAATTAGCCCATGAATTGCGCCAATTGGTATCGGAATAGCCTCAACAAAAGTGACACTTTTTGACTCACAAGCAACAAGACGGTAATAAGGAGGCCCCTTGTCCCAGTTGATCTGGGCAACAAAATAACCAATATTTGATAGACAGGTGAAATCAACTTTATAGCGAGCCTGCCTTGCTGAATGAGTAGGTATAACCGCAAGCTCTTTGCCGTCTGTGGACGCCGTAACACCCTCCCCTGTCACCGGAAGCATAAAATCGATCTTGCCTGGCGCCATTCCTTCAGATTTCTGTAATTCGAAAACTTTCAGATACTTAACAGGCATACCGCTAATCCTATACAGTAAAAAATTATTTGATTGACCCTCTACATATCCGAACTTCGACATAAACTCGCGCAGCAAAACATCTTGTAAATCTGAAGTAACAGTCATTTCCAAGATTGAAAAATCAATCTTTTCTTTCGATATAAAATCTCTCAACCCATCCAAGTCATTCACAGAATTAAGCGCCTTGTAGCGGAATGGTTGATACCAATATCGGTATACAGGTATTCCATGTAGCGTTGCACCGTAAGGCGTATTAGGCGAATATAGAACTCGGGATCCTGGCGCTAGTTGATTTACCCGTTTCGTAAGAAGAGATGCGGGCGCATACAGGCTGATCAACGTCTCTTTCCCATCTGGTGTAAATGCCAGCCCAGGTGGAGAATTCATCATCCAGCTAACTCTAGTGAAAAACAAGAGATTAGCAGCTATACAAGCAAGAGAAAGAATAGAAGCCACAGTTCGAATCGCAGGTTTTTCTTGAATAAAAAGCGACCCAATAAGAACCACAGCCAGTGGCATAACTGGAAACAAGTAGCGCCAATACTGAGTCGCGGCAAACATGACCAACCCAAAGCCAAGAAGCGGAATCAGTATAATTCGGAGTACACTTGGCGTTCGTGATCGCAGCAGTGCCAATAATGCAATTGGTAGCATGATCAGGTATTGCCAGCCTGCAGTGTAGTTACCTGATTCAAAGAACTCTGATGTGTGAAAGAAAGCTCTTACATAACTCGCAAAACTGAAGCCATGGATCCATCGAGGATCGCTGAAATTTATAGGCTCAAAATATGGCGAAAGAAAAATTCCGTTAAAGAGGGGGAAAACTGGATTTCCAGTGAGTTTCCATGCTACCCCATATGAATGAAGAGCAACAAACCCCAGAGGGATGAGAAGCAAAAGTGCTGGCCAGCGCAACATATGGCCAGTTAGCGATGTTGCTTCACGCTGGCTCCACCAACGGACTGCCAAAGCAGCAAGCAGTGTGACGCCAAGAACGGCACCTGGCAACTTTATGCTGGCGAGCAAAGCGGCACATGAAAGTACCCCCAGTACATGCTGACCACGCCAACCTCCACTAGCATCCATCACAAGGCGCATACCTGCCACCGTTATCACTGCAAGAGCCAGCTCGGTTTGCAAAGTGAGAAGCAAATTTCCCAGCATCGGGGTGGTCGCCATGAGCACTATCAATAACCACTGTGCCCACACTGGCATGTTCAATCTGCGCAAAATTCCTGTCATTAATAATAACAGGAGAATTGCCAAACAAAGGTTCATTGCGCTTCGCGCATCACCACCGGCCATCAGTGATAAACCCGCATGAAGCAGACTGACCGTAAATGGTGCAACAGCCCAAATTTGAGTAGAGATATCAAAGGAATAGCGGTGCGACGTCAGGAGTTCAGTCCAAATTCTCAGATGAAGGACATGATCGTCAAAGCCCATAGACGGAAAGCTAGCCCAGCGAAAAACCCAACTAACCACGATCAAGCCCCCAACCCATGACCAGAAGGGTATTGATCGCATCCAATCATCTGCTGCCCTTAACCTAGAATGCAATTCGTTGTGAATGGTTGACTTTTGACCAAGAATGAGAAAGCAAGGCAATAAGCAAAGAACAATGTGCAGCGATTGAAAATTAACCTCAAAGTGCAGCATCACACCCCATATGGCTAGCCAAATTGCTGCGCCTATCAATATAGCTTCTGTGGGGCTAATGAGCGAAAGATCTTCTTTTGAGTGCAACCTCCGAAGTACCAATACGCCTAGGCTCCAAGAACTCGCTAGCCACAATATGACCGAAGCGGACTCGAAAAACCCAATTCCGATGACGAGAGTACCCAGAACTACAAAAAGTAAGTACGAGTGTGCCGATCGGGGAAGAGTCGAACCAAGAACCGCCCCCACTAGGGCCACTGTGCAGGTCCAAGCCAAAGCATCAAATGCAACCGATCCTTGGGTAAAAAATAAATTCAAACAAAC
Source organism: Chloroflexota bacterium (assembly GCA_018725425.1). Classification (GTDB taxonomy): domain Bacteria; phylum Chloroflexota; class Dehalococcoidia; order SZUA-161; family SpSt-899; genus BS503. The sequence continues at coordinate 4,601 of QLUL01000039.1, read as the reverse complement.
AGAAATCAAAAAACATAATGAAACGATAGGCAACTTATAGTGATCTTCAATTCCATTAAAAGAAAGACGTTTAAGCAATTTCCACTCCTCAGTTATCGATCAAAACCATGTTTGTAGCGACATGCGTAGCTATTCTTTCTGCATTAGCCATGATTGTTAAAGTATGAGATTTGGCCGGAAGATAAGACAAACTTGCTCCATCTACTACATGAATACCAGCAGTTCCCATCAGCTCACCAAATTGATCAGTCTGACCTAAAACTGGTTTCGCGCTCATCGGCAAGGAAGCCGCATAGTGAATGTCCGTGCCAGGCCTTCCCACCTTAAAACTAATTGGCATCAATAATGCCCCAAGCTTTATAAAGCTATTACGTAATTTATGCCTAGCCTCTTTCATCAGCATTTCAACTTCAGCAGAGTAACCTCCCCAAATTAAGAGCTGGTCATCCTCGTCCAGTTGGAGACTTACATTAGACAATGATCCAGGAAGAAATAAATTTCCTACCACGCAGGATGTTAACAAACTCGCTAGAAGATCAACGCCATAACGCTTTCCTAAAGGTACATGGCGAGCAAATTCGGAGACGGGAATGCCTGTTGTATTGAAAAGCGATCCAAATGCTTGGATATCGGCGCCCAGATCGAGAGTAAATGAAAGCTGACCAAGTCCGAATGCTGGCTCATGGCGACGGCCAAGATGCCGGGGCAACCAAAGCATAAAAGCTGCAGTCGGGCATGACTGCATAGCTACTAGTTTTCTGTGGTTGATGGCTTGTAGCGCTAATCGAGTTGAAGCCAACGTCCCTGCTGCCAAGAGTACACGCCGAGCGCGCAGCACGCCTGCTCCATCAGTTCCAACCCCCGAGATGGCGACTGAGTTTCCTTGGGACTCAACTTGTTCAACCAAGAAACCAGGTCTGTAGAAAAATCCTTGCCGTCCATGCAACCGCTGAAGATCATCCGTTGCCGAATAAAGCGCACGACGCTCGCAGCCCCACAAGCAAGTCCCGCAAAGGTTACACGCTTGGCGGTCTGTTTGTGTTTGTGGTGTCGTAAGTACGGCTACCCGGGCTCGCCCCAACTGAAAACCACTCTGCATCAATGCGCTACGGCTTCTTGTATAGCGCATCAACATACTATTCTGCAGGTTGTCAATTGGTACAGTACCGTGCGACCATTCATCTAGCCCGAAGAAGTCTGAAAGATCATCACAGTATCCGCCGCTCACGCCAATTCGTTTGGCAACTGCAGCGTAGGATGTATACATTTCAGACGGTTTCAATGGAAACGAGGCAAGCTCTTTGTCTGTCATTCGCGCTACACCACAGCCCCAGGCATTTGATAAACCGCCTGGTGCTAGTGAGCCCACAGCGACAAAATTATCAGCCACAATCCGGTTGGCGGACACAAAGCCTTCGAAGACTGCAGCATGCGTTGGCACGCGCAGCTTGGGCGAGACTGCGTCAGCTTGACTCAAGGCGTGAAAATTCTGCCCAATCATCCAATCATAATTGCCAATATCTTGATTACGAACGTTTAAATACTGCCCAGTCGGCGGAACTAGCCGGGCGCCATGTCCGCCATCTACCATCAGCACACGCAACCCAGCATCAACAAGAGGAAATGCTGCCGAAACGCCGGCCGGTCCACTTCCGACGATGATCACATCAAAATCGACAGGTTGTGTTCCAGTCACCAATACACTCCTTTGCGCCCGACCCTAGACAACACAGGCCAAAGTAAGAATCGTATAAAACGACGACTAAGTTCCATCATACAAGCTCGTACGATGAGCACAGTCCCCCGAAAGCATGAACCCGTGTTATCGATGTCGAGAAAACGGGATGCACCCTGTGGACTGGCCTCGGCTAGCATTACCGCAGCGTTGATGCGCCAGTCGAGCTCACATCGGAAATTTGTATCGATATTTCTAGATCCATCGAGTAGTGCAAGTAAGGCTGGTGCCTTTAGGACTAACTCAGGTAGTTGCAAGGGCTGATTTATCCTGAGGGTTTCGACGGCTCGTGCATAGCGTTGTACCAAGGCGCCAGCAGGCTTCGTTCGCAACACGTAAGTCAGAAGGACGCGCCCTTCACGGATGAGTTCACGCCGCCCGCGACCGGAGCGGGGCATTCCTGAGCTCAGTGGGCGTAGCATCAGTGCTAAGTGCTGCAGATCACCGGCCGTGTTCATGTGCTGTAGTGCAAATAGGGAAAGCAACCGTTCCAGTCCTAATTTTCTGCTTAGTCCTGACCCAAGTAACCTAGCCGTAACGCGTAATAGAAGCACAGGGACTGGAATAAATACAGGACAACGGCTGGTCCGTCCACGTGCAATAGCACGTAGGAATGCTGTTAAGCTGATGCCCTCTGGAGCAGCCACGCTTATAATTGATGACGGCTCACGAGCCAGGCAGGCAAGCAGCGCCACGACAAGATCATCAACGTGTACCGGCTGTACAGCAGGTGCAGGAACAAATGCAGGCAATACTGGCAGATTCCGAACCACCGTGCAAAGCACACCGAACAGACCGTGTTCTGGTCCACCGTATACTTGGCCGGGGCGGATGACCAAACCGCCCGCCTCAATCGTCGCGCGTTCAATCTTCCATTTGATTCGACCATAAGCAGTAGGTGCATCCGCGCAAGCTGTTTGACTAGACATGAAGACAAAGGCTGCCCTAACGGAAGCAGCGGCATCAATAAGCAGCTGGGCAGCTTTCTGTTCGGTCAGATCCAGACCAGCCGCATTCCGCGTCTCAGCAGCAAGATGTAAAACAGCGTCGATGTCGCTTGGCAGTGCCAGTGGCGTCGCATTGGCGAGTTCAAAAAACTGCCACGCGACCCCCGCCTCTATCACAGGTCGCCGGGAAAGGGCAAGCACCTCGTGACCAGCCAGACGCGCGGCATGGATCAGGCGCTGCCCGATGTAGCCTGTCGCTCCCGTGATTGCAATCCTCATTGCTCAGACCTGCCGATATCAACGATACTTTTCACCGGGTCACCGCCAATGAATACAAAGCGCTTACTCAACCAGTAGGTAAGTACGACGTAAATCATGTCAGCAAAGAACTTGGCCGCAACTGCCATTGGAATCACCCACAACATAGCGCCTAGAACCAGCGCAGAAAGGGGAATGTTCAGCGCTAGAAGTGTGAAGTAACGCCTTCCCTGAAGTACCTTTGTACCAGTCACAGCCACCCCAAAGGTAAAACGTCGATGGGCGACGAATGCGAAAACCCCCGCCAAAATCTTGCTGACCATGTTGGCCGGGATCGGTTCAATATCAAAATGAGAGACAAGCAAAATGAATCCTCCCATGTCTAAACCATAAGCTAACACCTGAACCAGCATGTAGCGGACGAATTGCATCACACCTTTTTCCTTATGACTATGACGTGGTGCAAAGCTAACCAACGGTCTAGTGGAGACAACAGCTTCTGAATGAGCCACAGTAAATGAGCAGCCCAATCCGGCCATATCTGGCGAAAATTTAGTCCACCTGAGAAGAGATACATCAGATAGTTGCTGCATGTTTCCTGATGAACAACTTGCAGGCTTGGAAAGCGTCGCTCAAATTCAGCTCGATCACGCTTAAAAACAATATAACTTAGAGCCTGATTTGCACCGTTCATCGGTCCAGAGGTCGGTGTTTCCCAGGTGGGGAATTTTTTGTCATACCCCTCGGTATGAAACATCCGGCGAAACAGGAAAGCAGCGAAAGGCCCGTGATAGGGCTCCAAGAGGATTGCTCCTCCGCCTGGTGTCACCACCCGTTCAAGCTCTTGGAAAAAAAGACAAGGATGTGGAAAGTGATGGAAGCAGTTCTGTCCGAAGAGTACCCGCACAGACCCGTCTTGTAGATCCATTTTTTCCGCATCTAGTACATGGTCGAGTCCCAGTCCAGCCACGATGTCGGTAGCTAACACATCTGGATAAGAGTCGCGGATAGGGGCCACGCCCGCGCCGATCTCCACACGAGCGCCAGTACCCGACAAGAATCTTTTGTCGAGCCGTTCAAAAGTGTGATGAAAAGTAGTGAAAACCTCTTTCAATACAGGCTTTTGAGCGAGAATACTGCTATGCACGCGCAAGCGGTCCTCCCCATCAACGTCAACGTTTTTGATGCTTGGATTCCTCAATAAATCAGCAAACCAACTCATTCAAATTACCTTTCTTTTTTAGCGGCAAGCCTACGGATATTCCTATGAAAAGGGCGAGTGGGTACAGAAGAGACGTCGTATCCAACAAATCCCAGTAGAAGCTGAACCCCTGCAAGAATTGGTAGAGCTGATAGCATTACTGTGCCGGCTGGTGTGGGAACGCCCGCTTGTGCCGAATGGATCCAGTGGTATCCACCAAAAATCGATCCAAATCCAAGCAAGACCAAGCCAACCGGTAATTCGATTGAAGCGAGTGACATGTCTCGAAGATAGTAGTTATAAAAAATACGCTTACAAAAATTCCGCAGGTGCTTCAAAAAAAATTCCCCGATAATTTTAGATATCTTTAAGTTGCTGACTTCGTCGCCATATTTAGCATCCATTGGCACATCAACAACCACTGCCCGAAGTGTATTTAACCTAAATAGAATGTCTGTCT
>QLUL01000038.1 GCA_018725425.1 Chloroflexota bacterium | reverse complement strand
CGAATGGTGTTCTTGGCATCCCAGGGGTCAGATATTTCCAGGAACGCCCAGCGCCCGAAGTCGCCGTGATTATTGACGGCAGTCACCCATAGATTACGGGCTGTAGACACCTTGGATGCCTTGTCTTTTCTCTTCTCGCCGGTGACCTCAACAATCAGGTTCAGTAGGTCATCGGCTCCATCCCGAATGCGTACCAGAAAGTCGGGAGTGTAATTCTTATCCTCGCCGTTGAGCGTGTAGGGAATGGTGAAGCCAAGATTGTGGTTCTTGACGTAGCAGACCACCTCGTCCATCTCCTCCAGAGCCTGAGCCATCTTTTGCTCCCAGGACTCAGTATCAGCTACCACATGAGAGATATGGCATTTAGCCGGGTCTGTGGGATAGACCGAGCGCGTGGTATCAAAATCTACATATCGGGTAGAGCCTACATAATCATACGGTCTCAGGATGGGCTTCAAGTATTTAGGTCCTGCCTCGGAAGCGACGATGGCATTGTAAATTCGGTCGGCAGCATCATGTGCCAACTCCCTGAGAAGTAACATCTGAATGAAAGTGTTATCCTTTAAGGTAACACACTCGGCTAGCCAGCGTTTAGTAATGGTGAGCAATTGAGGAAATAGCCACTGCTTCACATTATTGTCATCGTCGCGGAAATATTCCTCCAGAATAAGCTTGGCTAGTAGAAACACAACTTCTTGCTCGCGGTGTTCACATAAGCCATAGAGTGTGTGCAGGCTGGTCTCTCCAATAATAGGAGCATTTTCGGTTTTGGTGGGAACATCGGATGTGGAGATTGCCATTTTCGAGTCCTCTGTGAAGTGGGCAGTCAAGCGTTCCTCAGGAAGATCATAACGGTAGCCCACCAGACGAGGAAATGTAATCTCACAGGCAATTCGCTCTTCCAGAGCTCGCACACGGGTAGGCATTGGTCCAGGCTTAGGATCGGTGTCAGAGCCAGAGCAGGGGATAAAGGAAAATGGCACACCATACACTTCGGCGTATTCCGGGTCAAAGCGATCTTGTTCGTTGGCAACATAGCTCATACGGCGCAAACCGCGTCCTACCACCTGCTCACAGAGCAGTTGCGTTCCGAAAGCACGCACACCCATGATGTGGGTAACAGTATTAGCATCCCATCCCTCGGTGAGCATGGAAACAGATACCACACACCTGACATTTTCACCTAGCCTTCCTGGCTTGCCCACGGTATTCATCACTTCGCGCAAGAGGTCTTCGTCAGTCAGTTTGCCAACATCACGGCTGGGGAAACGGATGCGATATTCGGCCTTAAACTCCTCAATAGCAAGGGCAGCGATTTTCTTAAATTCCTTGCTCATAGCCTCACCAGACTCAAGTTGTTCACTGTCAATAAGGATAGTGTTCGGCCGAGGGAGCCAATGACCATTGCCGTCGTCATTTCGGAAGATGGAGAGCTCGCCGGGAGCAACAACGGTAGAGCCATCTGGCAAGGACTTCTCCCAGCCAGAAATGTAATCATAGACCAGCTTGGAGACATTGGTATTATTGCAAACAACTATGAAAACCGGTGAGGTCAGACCTTTGGCCCGGGCTTCGGTGTTCTCTTCCCACTGGCGATAATATTTCTCGTAGTTACCGTAGAGACTATGGAGAGCCCCTTCCAATTCCACGGGGAGTTTTGGTTCCCCACCGCTTTCGTCCTTCGTACCGCGTCCTTTCTTAGGTAAATGCTCACGGATACGCAGCCAGATATTGCGGTAAGTGGGTTGTTCCCCTTGCATGGAATCGTCGGCGACAGGCACCCGGGGCACCTTTACGATGCCGCACTCTATGGCGTCTATAAGCGAGAAATCGGAGACTACCCAGGGAAAGAGAGTAGCTTCAGGATAGCCTGACCCCCGTAGGAAGAATGGCGTAGCCGAGAGATCGTAGATTGCCCTGATGCCGATTTTCTTCTTTACTGCCTCCAATCCGGATATCCAGACACGAGCTTCCTCTTCACGCTTTTCGGCTTCTTTTCGTTCGTCGCCTACTAGCTTGATCTCCTCGCCGCCAACTCGTCGGCGGTAGCAGTGGTGGGCTTCGTCATTGATTACAATAATGTTCTTCTTGTTCCCCAGTTCCCGGCAGACACGACGCACCATCTGGGCTGGAGTCTCAAATAACGAGTTAGTTTCACCATGTTGAAGGATATTCTTCGTAAGTCTGCCAGCACTGACGAGTTCACGTAGCTTAAAGGCATGAAAATTAGTTATTATTATCTTAGCCTTGCCGAGTTCTGGCATCCACTCAGTCGGAAGTATATCCCGTTGTTGATAATAATTCTGCGGGTCATTGGGCAGTAAAACACGCAGGCGGTCACGGATAGTAATCCCCGGTGTGACGATTAGGAAAGTATCAGTAAAGCGAGCATCTTGTGTGTTGGCCAGCTTATTCAATACATGCCACGCAATCAGCATAGCCATGACTACAGTCTTACCACTACCGGTAGCCATCTTGAAAGCTATGCGAAAAAGTGCAGGATTGGCATCCTCATTGACGCCCCGCAGTTCGTTCTCAATCCACGAGTCGCCATACCTATTAGCAACCTCGGTAATGTAGATAGCAGTTTCCACTGCTTCAATTTGGCAGAAAAACAGCTTACGTTCCCGCTCTGGATTACGCCAATAGTCTAATAGACGGCGGCTCGTCTTTGTGATTCCTTGATAATCGCCCCGTCTCCACAGAGATACCCTTTCACGGACTCGATTAATAAAGATGTTTTCCTCGATGCGATCCTTGGTCCACTCCGTATCGAATACCAGTTGAGTAGCCTTTCCCTTTTTCTTCGGTTTAGCGATTGGAATGAAATATGAGCTCACTCTCCGGGCTTCGACGATATCATTGGTAATGCCCTCATCAGAAAAACGGAAATGCTGTTTCGGCTCCTCAAAAGGGGAATTAAGTATTGGATTCTCAATTATGACCTGTGCCATCTATCTTGTTCCTTTGCCATGCTTGTTCCCCACGCCCTGCGCTATCTTAACAGATTAAATAGATTATACACCATACAAAGCAGAAATACCTCCCGCAACATTCTTCAGTCCTTTCGTGATCTACAAAAAGGGGTGCTATTGGTGTAAAATAAGTTTGCTTAAATACAAGATCGCAACTTTCCATAATAGTTGCCAAATGAGAGACCATGCATGATAGTCTTACACGCACTGTGGGATAATATCGCTTCTGGTAAATTCCACCTCTGGGCAGAATCTTCCACCCTACCTGCCGTTGCCCCCAAACATCGAGGGCGGCAATCTAAAAAGCCGCGACCGCATCCCTTCGCACTAGCCATTGATCCGCTAAAGGAAGCAGTCGGCAGCCTTTCCGTGACTGGAGAGAGCGCAACTTCGGCAGTTCTGCCGATCCTTCTGCCGTCTGCCCGAAAGGGGCCGCTAGCTTCCCTAGAGATAATCCGGGGGGAGAGTATCGAAGATACGGGCGAAATCACGCTAACTCCCTGGGATATCAATACCCTGACTCTCGACCCGGGTGATGCTCTGGATTTCCTGATCTCCCTGCCAGGTGAGCCGTCTCCTGGGGTCGCCTTCGGCAGCTCCCTGTGTTTCTGGGTCGAAGTGGCTAAGTTCTCGCTTGAGCTAATTACTAGGCAATGCTTTATGCCGACAATTAGCGAGGGCAAAGGGTTTTTTCGGGCCGCCTGGTGTGTGGTTATCAATGAAGAAGACTCCGAACGAGTTCAGCTACTATCAAACTCCATGCCCCCGAGTTGTCGAGCATTCCTGCCTCAAGAAGGGGGGAAAGCACCGTCACCATCCGATCTGCTTTCAAGTTTTATCAATCGAACCGTTGATGCCTTTGTCCGGAGAAGCCTCTCCTCAATATCAATTCTCCCACCTCGCCGCGGTCGTCGGGTTGTTTCCCTATCGGAGCAATGGCTGCAGGCCCTCTCATCTGATGATCCTCGACTTGAGGCATCTACTGAGGAGGCAGGCTCTTTTTTGCAGGAAATAGAACCCTGGCTCAGCCAGATTCAGCCTACATCTTCGGATACACCGTTTCGCACCTGTTTCAGGCTTGATTCACCAGGTGACGATGCGCAATCGTGGGAAGTCAGTTTTCATCTCCAGGCCAGTGATGATCGAAGCTTGTTGGTTCCGGCAAAGAAGGTTTGGGGCGCAAGGTCAGGTGTTATTACCTTCCTGAAGCGCAGGTTTGAAAATCCGCAGGAACGGCTGCTTGCTGACCTTGGCAGGGCTTCACGAGTATTCCCGGCTATTGATGAGAGTCTGAAAAGAGCATGCCCCGTGGGAGTGAGTTTGGTCACCGAGCAAGCCTACTCCTTCCTGCGCCAGTCTGCTCCGCTCCTGGAACAGAGTGGATTCGGCGTTCTCCTCCCGCCGTGGTGGCAAAAACCGTCGGCCCGCCTCAGTGCTAAGTTGAGATTGAAGCCAAAAGCAGAGGCCAAAGTCGGCTCAGGGCTTATGGGACTGGACAGCATTGTGGCCTACGATTGGAAAGTCGCCCTGGGTGACGAAACTCTCTCGGCGGCAGAGTTCGAGAAACTTGCCAGCCTGAAGGTGCCCCTGGTCAAGGTAAGGGGGCAGTGGGTAGAGCTTAGACCGGAGGAAATTGAAGCAGCTATCGCCTTCTTTCAGAAGAGGCATGACGACGGCGAGATGGGATTGGGCGAGGCGCTTCGGATCGGGCTGGGGCAGGAAGTTTCCGAGGTAGGGTTGCCGGTGATGGGATTGGAAGCTGCGGGATGGGTAGGAGAGTGCCTGGACAGATTCTCTGAAGGCGCTAAGATTGCCGAGGTTGAGCCACCTCAAAGCTTTAACGGCCAGATGCGCCCTTACCAGATCAAAGGACTTTCCTGGCTCGTTTTCCTTAAGCAGTTTGGGTTCGGAGCTTGTTTGGCAGATGACATGGGACTGGGGAAAACCATCGAGTTCATTGCCTTCATGCTCCACGAGCGCGTTGGTCGGCGAAAGGAGTCGTGGCCCGGCCCGACGCTGCTGATTTGCCCGATGTCGGTTGTCGGTAATTGGAAAAAGGAGGTTGAGCGATTTGGGCCACTGCTCCAGGTCATGGTGCACCACGGTGCTGACAGGCTCTCGGGGAAGGAGTTTGAAAAGGCAATCAAAAAGCACGACCTTGTCATCAGCACCTATGCTCTGGCGCACCGAGATGAAGAACTCTTCTCCAAGATTCATTGGGAGTGTGTTGTCCTGGATGAGGCCCAAAATATCAAAAATCCCTCTGCCAAACAGACGCAGGCAATTAGAAAGCTCACTGCCAGTCACCGGGTCACACTGACCGGCACACCGGTGGAAAACCGTCTGTCTGAGCTCTGGTCAATTATGGATTTTCTTAATCCCGGATACCTTAAATCGGCCCAGGATTTCCATCGCAAATTCGTCATCCCGATCGAGAAATACCGCAATCATTCACGCGCTGAAATGCTCAAACGTTTGATTCAGCCATTTGTATTACGTCGAATAAAAACAGACCCGACGATTATCAAGGATCTGCCCGAAAAGATGGAGATGAAGGTCTTCTGCAACCTTAGCCAGGAGCAGGCAACGCTCTACGAGGCAGTAGTCAAGGAGATGTTGGAGAAGATTGAAGACTCCGAGGGAATCGAGCGCAAGGGACTGGTGCTATCTACGCTGTTGAGACTCAAGCAGGTCTGTAATCACCCGGCACATTTTCTCCAGGATGGGAGCAAGATGCCGGGACGCTCCGGCAAGCTTATCCGCTTGGAGGAGATGCTGGAAGAACTCCTGGCCGAAGGCGACAAGGCATTGATTTTCACCCAGTTTGCCGAGATGGGCACGATGCTCCGCAATCATCTTCGGCAGACCTTCGGATGTGAGACGCTCTTCCTCTACGGCGGCACGACTAAGAAACAGCGCGATGCCATGATTCAGCGCTTTCAAGACGATCACAAGGGGCCACCTCTCTTTATTCTCTCCCTTAAGGCAGGTGGATTGGGCATCAATCTGACGGCCGCTAATCACGTTTTCCACTTTGATCGCTGGTGGAACCCGGCAGTGGAGAATCAGGCAACCGACCGGGCTTTCCGTATCGGACAAAAGAAGAATGTCCAGGTACATAAGTTCGTTTGTCTCGGCACGCTGGAAGAGCGCATTGACGAGATGATCGAGCGGAAGAAAGAGCTGGCAGAAAGCATCGTCGGCACCGGTGAGGCCTGGCTTACCGAGATGTCAACCGAGCAACTCAAGGAGATATTCGCTTTGAGCCGCGAGGCTGTGAGAGAGGAGTAATATGGGTCGCTGGAGCGATTGGCGTTACTACGAGTCTGCCCGGCCAAAGGCGGTAAAGGATGGCATCAAGACCAAAAGCCAGCGGGGAGAAATCGGCGAGACCTGGTGGTCCAAACGATGGATCGGGGTAATGGAGTCTTTTGATATGGGGGCAAGGTTAACTCGCGGTCGTGCCTATGCTCGCAAAGGGCAGGTAGTCTCCATTGATGTCGAAAAGGGCATTGTTTCTGCCAAGGTTCAGGGCACACGAGCAAGGCCATACTCGATCAAGATTGAGCTCAAACCGCTTACGGAGAAGAATTGGGATAAGGTAACGGACGCCATGGCGGCCCAGGCTGTATTTGCGGCGAAGTTGCTTTCCGGCGAAATGCCACAGAATATCGAGGAGGCCTTTGGCGAAGCGAGAGTCTCCCTTTTCCCAACCTCAAAGGAGGAACTCGTCACCAGCTGCTCCTGCCCCGATTGGGCCAACCCCTGTAAGCACATCGCCGCCGTCTATTACCTGTTAGCGGAAAGGTTTGACCAGGACCCCTTTCTGATTTTCAAACTGCGTGGTCGAGCCAGGGAAGAGATTATCGAGGTGCTTCGGGAGAAGCGGGGCCAAACGCTGCCGGAAGAGGAGGCCTCGCGGATTATCGAAGCTGACTTTTCCCGGGAGAGTGGCGCCATCCCTCTTGAAGAATGCTTGGATACCTTTTGGCAGGCAGGAGAAGCATTGAATTCCTTTACCGTGAACCCAATGCCCCCAGAAGTTGACCATGCTATCTTGAAGAGGCTGGGAGATGCGCCTTTCATGATTGGGAAACACAACCTCGCCGCTTTATTAGCAAAAGCCTACACTGTAGCCAGCAGCGCCGCATTACAAAAGGCATCGGGGGAATCGCAAGAAGAATAATAAGCACAGTTTCCGAATGTAGTGCGTTCTCGTCACACACCACGGCGGTCACTCGCTGTCGCAAGCCCCAAGTAAACGCCTCCCAAATTTCCGCCCGCAGAGCTCACCGGTGAAGGGGGCCTATCGGGATTGCCACCAGCAAGCCCTGCATAGCTTCGCCTCGTAGCTTTTCCTGCCTCCGCATTCAGGGCAGATGGGTTGACCAGCATGCTTGCGACGCTGCCTTTCAAGCCCTAGACACGCTATTAGCTGCCTTACCCTCTCTTTGGTAACCCCTAGCCTATTACCATATTCCTGAAGCGTGAGATCAGGAGATGCTTCAAAGATTTGCAGGAGTTTTTCCTTTGTAGTAGTCCTCGGGCCTCTCTGCATCTCACAGTTCTCCCTTATTTGACATTCTCGCTCTCCCTTTTCTCTCTCCGGAGTTCCTTTCCGCTCCAGCCAAAAATACACCCAAGGCTGCAGAACGGCATGGCCTTGCCCTGCTTAATGGATACTCCTTCATTGTCGTGCTGATCTGGCTCCCTGAGCCAGAACTCCGCGAAGGGTCTAATCTCCCTGCCACAAACTTCGCATCTGCGTCTCATCTCTTGGATCCAATCCCTCCAGCTCTTCTCGCCATTTCCCCACCTTTTTGCACCGCTCCAGGGGTAATAACCCGGAAGGTGGGCCTTTGAATACAGAATTCTAGCTAACGAGTAGAGCGAAAAAGTTACTTAGAGCCGGCCCCTTGCGAAGCTATCCCGACTCATGACTTGCCAATTCGATATACCTTCGTTCCACACCCCGGGCATTCACCTTGAGTCGCCGGACGCCCGTTCTTCATTGTTATGGCTTTCGGGTTCTTGATATCCACCTTTTCTCTACACTTGACACAATAGGCCTGCATCTCGTCCTCCTTCGGCATGAATTTTGACTAAAGACTAACACAAAAGTGGCAATGAGTCAATTTCACTTAGAATTATGAGTCCCCTGCTCTACCACTGAGCTACGCTGCCATGTTCTGCTCAAAATATAGCACCTTGAGGTTATGGTGTCAAGTCCACGCTGAGGGGCGCAACTTTACATAACATCGCAGGATAGGAATTTCAAAGATTCCTATCCTGGGGGGTTTCAGGGGGAGAATACCCCTGATGCTCATGCCCTTTGATTTTGGGGGTAGGCTGTGATAGTATATAGATTGTCCGGCACATCGGGGTGTGGCGCAGCCTGGTAGCGCACCTGCATGGGGTGCAG
>QLUL01000037.1 GCA_018725425.1 Chloroflexota bacterium | reverse complement strand
AGCGGATGGCCATAAACATGCCGGTCCAGGGCACCGCTGCCGACATCATAAAGCTGGCGATGATCAACATCCAGAACGAGATAGATATTAGGAGTCTCAAGAGCAAGATGATCCTTCAGGTGCATGACGAGCTTCTTTTTGAGGTGCCGCAGGCAGAGATCGAGTTGATGAAACGACTAGTACAGGAGATCATGTCAGCGGCAATGGAGCTTAGCGTGTCTCTTAAGGTGGAGACCAAACTGGGCCAGAATTGGGGCGAAATGGAGTAAGGAAAGGTTCAAAGTTCGAGGTTCAACGTTGAACAGTTAACCGTTCCGTAGTATAATATAGAATTAAGGAAGCCTCGAGCTTCGGATTTCCCTCGCTGCAAAGTAGAACTCGAATTGCGCTCAGCCCGGATCAGTACACGGGGCTGAGTGCTCAGAGAAAAACAGTGTCTGACTGAGAGTCGGGGACTCTCAGTTTTTTGATTATTTTAGGGGAGGAAGGGACTATGGCTGAAGAGAAGGTCTTGCTAACAACCGAGGGATTAGAGAAACTCAAGAGTGAATTGGAACATCTGCGCGAAGTGCATCGCCCCGAAGTTCTGGAGAGGCTTCAGCGAGCAAAGGAACTGAGCGATACCGTTGATAACGCCGAATACGATGAGGCGAAGAATGAGCAGGCATTTGTCGAGGGCCGCATCATGACCCTGGAGAGGATGATCAAACATGCCGAAGTCATTCCGGTGGAGAAGTCGCGTCCGGCGTATGTTAGGTTCGGGTCCAGAGTCAAGGTGCGGGACTCCGATGGAGGGGAAAGAACATACGTCATTGTGGGAGGCACGGAGAGCAATCCCACTGAAGGGAAAATATCCAACGAATCCCCTGTGGGGAAGGCCCTGCTGGGCAAACATGTGGGTGAGGAAGTTGAGATACAGGCTCCAAAGGGACTCATAAGGCTGAAGATATCAGCCATTTCTTGGGAATGAACTCATGGCACAAAGAAAAGCAGAGTTAATCCAAAGCCGCTTGGACAAGCTCCAGAGAATCCGCAGTCGCGGTGTCAATCCATACCCTGCCCGATACTTATGTAGCCATACTACGCAGGAAGCCATCACTCTCTATCGAGAGTCGAGAGTCGAGGGGAGTGGGATTCCAGAGCAAATCGTCTCCAGAGCGAAGCGTCTCCAGACTCTGAAGCTCGCCGGTCGTATTACAGCCATGCGCTCCATGGGCAAGGCTATCTTTCTGGATATCAGGGATGGATCGGGCAAGGTTCAGGCCTATCTCCAGCGGGATGCCATAGGCGAAGAGAAGTATAGCCTGCTTCAAGACTTCGACATCGGCGATTTCATCGGTGTTGAAGGAGAGCTCTTCGAGACTCGGGCCGGGGAGATCACCGTTAAGGTATCCGACTTCACGATGCTGTCGAAGTCACTGCAGCCTCTGCCCGAGAAGTGGCATGGGCTTGCCGATGTCGAGAAGCGCTACCGCCAACGATATCTCGATCTCCTCTCTAACGAGCAGGTAAGGCGCACATTTGAGGTGCGCAGTCAGGCGATTTCGGCCATGCGACGTTTCCTTGAGAAGCGCGGATTCATCGAAGTGGAAACGCCGGTGTTGCAGTCGCTTGCCGCCGGGGCTTTAGCCAGGCCTTTTGCTACCCATCATCATGCCCTCGATAGCGACCTCTATCTGCGCATCGCCACCGAACTTCATCTGAAACGGCTCATTATCGGGGGCTTCGACAGGGTCTACGAGATCGGACGAATATTCCGCAACGAAGGCATCTCCACCAAACATAATCCTGAATTCACTACTCTGGAGAGCTACCAGGCCTATGCCGATTACCACGATGTGATGGAGATGGTCGAGCAAATGGTCTCCTTCATCGCCAAGGAGGTTTTGGGGACGATGAGAATCAGCTTTGGCGAGCTGACAGTGGACCTCTCTCCACCCTGGCAGCGCCTCACCCTGCGCGAGGCGATCAAAGAAGGAAGCGGGGTCGATTTCGAGGCTTTCCCCGACGCACGCTCGCTCGAGGCAGAGATAAGGAAAACCGGCCTCCGCGTCGAGGAAGGAATGAGTTGGGGCAAGCTCGTTGATTACTTACTTTCCCATACGGTCGAGCCCAACCTGATCCAGCCGACATTCCTCATGGATTACCCGGTGAAGCTATCGCCCCTGGCCAAGAGAAAGCCGGGATGCGACCACCTGGTGGAGCGATTCGAAGCCTTCGCCGGAGGAATGGAAATCGCCAATGCCTTCAGTGAGCTCAACGACCCTCTGGAACAGCGAGAGCGCTTCGAGGAACAGGAAAGAGTGAGAGCTCTCTTCGGCGATGAAGAGGCAGAGAGGATCGATGAGGACTTCCTTCTGGCATTAGAACACGGAATGCCTCCTACCGGTGGGCTGGGGGTAGGGGTCGACCGGCTGGTGATGCTCCTCACTGGACACCAGTCCATTCGGGAGGTGATCCTGTTTCCACAGTTAAGGACAGTCCCCGGCTAAGCCAGGATTGACGGAAGCGAAGCCCCTTTATGACTCCAGGGCATAAAGCAGTCAAACGGGTTTAGTTTTTAGAATTCTGAGCGACCATAGGAGCGAGTTTTCTCATGACACTCAATACAAAGGACCTCACAATTTGCAAGAGTATCAGGGCCTTTGGAACGAATATGATGGTAATGCATATTCTTATTACGCTTAATAATAGTTTTACATCTACCTTTATGCCACTTATGAGTTTTACGCCAACATTCGCATCGGCCACGACTTCGTTTGAAAGCATCATCCTTAACTGACTCAGGAAATTGTCCCATCTTTCACCCCCAACCTATTTACTGTAATTATAAGGAAGGGGAAACCCTATGTCAAGCACAAACGAACAGAACCGTCAACCGCTTTAGGGGGTTTCAGGGCGAGAATCCCCCTGATGATCTTGCTTCACTTTGCTCGCAATAACAGGAGGAATTGTGCAATAATCTTTGCAGGTAGGCTAAGGGGTGATAAAGATGCCTGATAACAAGAAGTACGTAGAGCTGCTCTGGGCAGAAAAATACGACCGATACGAAAAAGGGGAGAAGAAACCGATAGAAAAACCCAATCTCCCATTTCAGGTTGTTGAAACAGTAAACAAGCCCAGAATTAAGGGTGGATATACGATTTCATTTTTCCCCGAAGACGAGTATCCCGCCAATTATTCAAAGGACTGGAAGAATCTTCTTATCTGGGGCGATAACAAATTAGTGATGAGTTCTCTGATTAAACAGGGCTGGGTTGGGAAGATAAATCTGATTTACATTGACCCGCCGTTTTTCACAGGTTCAGATTTTACGATAAGAACAAAAATTGGAGACGAAGCAATAGAAAAGGAGCCATCTATCATAGAAGAGCGGGCTTATAAGGATACCTGGAGCGGTGGGATTGCTTCTTATCTCGAATATATGTATGAGCGGTTGGTTTTGATGAGGGAATTATTGGCTGAAAATGGTTCTATCTATGTGCACCTTGACTGGCATGCGG
This sequence comes from Chloroflexota bacterium, assembly GCA_018725425.1. Lineage (GTDB taxonomy): Bacteria > Chloroflexota > Dehalococcoidia > SZUA-161 > SpSt-899 > BS503. The sequence continues at coordinate 5,079 of QLUL01000037.1, read as the reverse complement.
GACATTATGTTAAGGTGATGATGGACGAAGTTTTCGGACCGGGTGGAGAAAATAAGCTAGGTTTTAGAAATGAGATATCATGGTGTTATAGAACAGGGGGCGCCCCGAGTAAAGAAGCCGATTTTCCTAAGAAGCATGATATTATTTTATTCTATTCTAAAAATGCAAACCCTAAATTTAATAAACTAAAAGAAAGAGTTTATTACGAAAAACCGTTTTTTACTTCTCTTAGGGATGCAAGTGGAAGATATTATGCGGATGTGCTTTTGCGAGATGTGCTACAGGACAAAATCACATTAGTTTTGAATAACAGCAAACTACTAACAGTTAATGTAAAACCTGTCATAAATGTTTCTGCTGAGTGTCTAAACTTTCTGACCCAAAAATCCGAGGGACTTTTGCAAGTTTTATTAATGGCTACAACGGACCCCGGCGACATCGTTGCAGATTTCTTCTGTGGCTCAGGCACAACCTTAGCAACAGCAGAGAAATTAGGCAGAAAATGGATAGGCTCTGATTTATCCAAGTTTGCCATTCAGGTTACCAGAAAAAGGCTTTTAGACATTCATAATTCAAAGGATTTGACGGAAAATGAGAAAAGATGAAGCTCAAAAAGTAATTGAGATAATTTTTGAGTGTGACGGTGGTTGTAAATATTGTGTTTCCAGCCTATTAGATTTGTTTATTGCCAATTTCAGTGAATATGAAGATATTGCAAAGAAGGCCTTTGAAAATAAATTTGGGATAGGTATGGAAGATTTTTTGAGCCAATCACATAAAGAACATAGTAGGAAAAATGAACCATGAGCGCTAGAAAGTATGATAAACCCGCAAGACCCTTTGAGCTCTGGAATATCGGCAATTATGAAACGGTTTACTGGCAGGAAAGAGAGGATGAATACCTTGCCTTTATGCTTAAACTCTATCAAGCGCAACCATTAAGAGACTTTAGATATCTGCATGGCCGGATGGGGGACAGGGCGGTTCATGTTGGCCCGTTGAACGCCCCTGTGACGATGGGCGAAGTTGAAAAAGTAGTAATTGAGTGCCGGGCAAATAACTTCAACAAAGCAGATATATTGGGCTGGGAGTGGAGTTATGACGTCAATGAACTGGCGAAAGACCTGGCAAAGAAGAACAGCGTTGATTTGAAACTCATCCAGATACCATCCGTGAATGAAATCAAATCCTCTTTAGTAGGTTTAGACCTGCAACTACTGAAAATAAGGGATGACGTTGTTGCAAAGGAACTCTCGAAATATGTAAAATTCCCGGAGGTTGCCTATCTGGAGATTGAAACTAAAGTTAAAGATAATGAAGTAACGTTAAAAATCACCGACTTTCAACTTGCACCAACCGCAGAGCTTGCAGAGATTGCCAGCAGGGTAAAGGATTCAAGGGAACTCATAGATTACTGGGCGGTTGATTGGGATTATAAAGGCGACACCTTCCACAATCAGTGGCAGAGTTTCAGGGTGAAAAAGAATCCGAAAGTAGATTATGAAGCCATGCACACATACGATGAGGCAGGGGAATATCAGCTAATGGTTAAAGTAGTGGATGTATTTGGGAACGATACGAATAAGATAATAAAAATAGAGGTGTGAGGTATGAGTAGTGAGAATGCGGTAGGGAGAGGAAAAGAAATGACAACCTTGACTTTCCCGGAAGCATTGACAGAAAATGAACTTTTTATGCCCGATAATGTCAGCTCTCTCTTTCAATTATATAGTTTTATCAATCCTGAAGCAGAAATTATAAGTTTCATTATAGAGCATGAATTATTGGCTGTCTTGTTAGAGGCCTTTTGGCAAATTAGACGTGTGTTTGGTAATGATATTGTTCTTGAGTTAGAACTTCACCACGACCACGAGGAAGATTTCGAAGGACTTTTTATTATCATAAAAAATAAGTTATCACCTGAAGACTCCCTGAATCTTTTAGATAGATTGGATGAGGAGTGGTGGCTTTATGTAGATGACGATATTAGTAATATACTTGAAATAATGGTGAGACCAAGATGAGTTTTAACTGGGAGTTGTATATCCAATTGGCTGACGAACTTATATCCTGCCAAGAAAAAGTAGATTTGCGAGAAGCCTATCTGCGTTCGGCAATGAGTCGCTCTTATTACGGCATATTTTGTATTGCAAGGAATCATCTTATTGCTAAAAACATACCCATTCCAAGGGTTGATACTCACAAGTTTGTAAGGGAGAGATACCAAGGATTATCACGTAATGTGGAGAAGAAGATAGCCAAGAGCCTACGTCGCTTGTGGAAGGAAAGAAAAGATGCTGATTACGAAGGTGAGGCGAGTATTGATGCCCAGAGAGCAAAAACTGCACTTGATTTATCCAAAAGGACTTTAGAAAAACTACAACAAATAGCGGCGGTATAGCTATGAAACCGGCCGAACTTTTGTATCCACAACAAAGACGCACAAGCGAAGCCTATTTAGTCAATGAGCTTCGCAAGGCAGTTTTCGCCTGGCGAGAACAGGGCTATCCCAAGACAACCGACACCACCCGCCGCCTGCTGCAATTCTGGTTTAGTGAAGACCATATTGTAAATGGTGAGCCTTTTGAGTTCTGGTTCTGCCAGAGGGAAGCGATTGAAACATTGGTTTACGTTTATGAAGTGATGAAAAAACGCAACTTTATAGACATGGCAAGGGATTTCGGAGCAGGAGCTATACAGGCGTATGACCCTTCTTATGATCAATATCCGCTTTACGCCTTTAAAATGGCAACAGGCTCCGGCAAAACCTTCGTCATGGCAATAAGCATTATATGGCAGTACTTCAATCACAAAAAAGAAAACAGTGATGGTTATACCCCCAAATTTCTGGTTATTGCGGGTGACAAAAACATCATTTATGACAGGCTTACAAGAGATTTTGAGGATGGGAAAATATTCAGAGAATTGCCACTTATTCCACCAGAGTGGCAGGAAGAATTTAACCTCAAAGTAATTCTTAAGGAAGACCCGATTCATGTTATTCCTGAGGGTGTGCTGTTTGTGACCAATATCCAGCAGTTGGAACAAAGACAGAGCAAAAAGGAAGAAGTAGAACAATATGTAGATAAAGTTATGGAATTGCCCGAGGTTTATAATGTTTCTGATATTTATCAGGAGAACAGAATAAAGGAGGTCTTAACTTCCTGTCCCAATATAATGATTTTGAAAGATGAAGCACATCATATCTACAGTTTTGAAAAGGCATGGAAGAAGATACTTCTTGATCTTAACAAGAATCTGGTGTCTCAACACGGTAAAGGCATAAATATGGAGCTGGACTTCTCGGCTACGCCTAAAACCGAGGCCGGGGCTTTGTTCCCCTGGATTATCGTGGACTTCTCGCTCAAGGAAGCAATTGAAATGAATATCGTAAAGTTACCATTGAAGGGGATGGTCAAGAATGCTGAAGAGATTGCATCAACTAATGTAGTCGAGAGATATAGGGCATGGATTGATGCCGGGATAAGGAGATGGCGGGAATACAAAAAGGCACTACAACCATTATCAAAAAAGCCGGTGCTGTTCTTTCAATGCCCTGAGAACGAGGAGGCAGACGAGGTATTTGAATATATTTCTGCTGTTCCTGACCTTAAGGGTAAGGTATTGCTGATACACACAGATAGCACCGGAGAGGTTAAAAAAGCAGACTTGCCCAAGGCGAGAAAGGTGGCGAAGCTTATTGATGACCCTGAGAAGATATCACTGGATCAAGACTTGAAAGGGTTATTCCCTCATGGTGTAGAGGCAATAGTCAGTACGATGATGCTAAACGAGGGTTGGGACGTGAGAAATGTTAACGTCATTGTGGGATTAAGGTCCTATGGATCAAAAAGAGAGGTGCTCCCGGAACAGGTCATTGGGCGGGGTTTAAGGAAAATGTTTCCAGGAGAAGATACATCAATAGACAAATCAGTAAATGTTCTTGAGGTGATTGGCCCCCCAGGGTTAACAGATATTCTTGAAAAATTAGAAAAACAGGAGGGGATAAAGTTTGCTGAGTTTGACACCGGAAAGTCGCTTAATTTAACCACCATATTCGTAGATGAAAATAAATTGGATAGGGACATTGAAATACCTATCTTGAGTCCAAGAATTTTCATAAGAGAATTTCATTTAAGTGAGGTGGATGTTAATAACTTGCCTCCTATGAACATCCCTCTGGAGAATAAGGTCTTAGAAATGGAATATGTTGCTGTGGATATGCTCAGAGGTATGGAAGTTATAAAAAGAAAATGGGATTTACCTGTGCCTCAGGATTCTAAAAGCGTAATTGCCTATTATACCGATCAGATACTTAAGCGGTTGAAGATAGGTGGTGCTTTTACGAGTTTTTATCCGCTGGTGAAAAAATATGTTGTGGAAAAATTGTTTACTCAGCAAATTGACCTTGAAGACCCAAAAGTACTTTACAAATTGAGTTCCCCAGATGTTCAGGAACAGTTGATGAAGTTATTTGTGAATGCGTTCAAAGAGATGACCTTCATCGAAAGAGAACCCGAAAAGAGGGACACCATAAAAGTCTCGGATACAAGACCGTTTGTATGGTCAAAATTGGTTTATCCAGCCAACAGATGCCCCTTTAACTACGTCCCTTGCGATAATGATTTTGAGGCAGATTTTGCCAAATTTTTGGATAGAGCTGATGATGTAACGGCTTTCAGCAAAATCGTTCCGAAAATAGGATTCTTTGTAGAATATAGAGACTCGAAGGGTAACCTTAGATTGTACTACCCTGATTTTGTAGCAGTAACTGATAACAGCGAACAGATAATTATTGAAACAAAAGGAAGAGAAGATGTTGATGTTGAGCATAAAGACAACAGGATGAAGAAATGGTGCAAGGATGCTACGGGCTTGTCAGGGAATAAGTGGTCATTCATAAGAGTTGACCAGGAAGAGTTTGAAAAGTACAGATTCAAAAGCGTTAAAGAATTAATCTCTACTATATAGCAGGGTATGTCCCAAAGGAGAACAAAGGAGTAAACGCACCCATGCTTAGCATACAGCTTATCCGTCAGAATCCAGAGATCGTCCGGGAAGCGTTAGCCAAACGCAATG
>QLUL01000036.1 GCA_018725425.1 Chloroflexota bacterium | reverse complement strand
CATCTCTAAGTATTGACGATAATATGGTACTGTCAACTTTTAATGCTTCATGCTTTACCTTGCTCATCAATACACAAAATGGACTTTTCTCAATACCAATCGATTTGATTCCTATTATGCTTGCTTCCACATTTAGCGTTCCGCTTCCACACATAGGGTCAAGAATAACATCTCCGGGTTGAATCTTTAGAATATTCAATATGCCCTTTATTAATTGCGGATGAAATTTTCCCCTGTAGGGAAAAAGTCCATGTGTGGCATAACCTGTAGAAAAGTTACCTTCTTTGAAGTATGACTTAGTTAGTTCCGATCTTCCTTCCCATATGAGAGGACTGTTGTTTGAGCAAATCATATAATGGTAGGTAGGAATTCCATCAACACTTTTAAAAAATGCCCCTCTACGAATGATTTCATCTTTAGTAAGGAATTTATGTTCATAGAAGGCAAATTCTAATTCAAAGACCTCTGAGGCGTTAGGCAGTAATTCAAATTCTCTTGGTAATATGAATGAAGTTATTTTAGGCAAGTCGGATATTGAGTTAATCTCTGGAATTTGTTCGATTTGCATATTTGAACCAATTTCTTTCGTATTTATATTTGTCTCAGTCATGTGTTTCTCTCCTTAAACCGCCATTTCATATAACTTATTAGTATCTGTCATAAGATACGATCTCCGATAGCTCTTTGCGCCGCGGGGCCGTTGGCTCCTCGACCGGGTAACCCAGAGGGAGCAGTAGCACCACCCGAGCATTTGACGGTACATCCAATAGCTCTGCCACCTTTGCAGCATCGAAATTCCCGATGGCCACCGTGCCCAGCCCTAAAGAGTAGGCGGTCAACATCATGTTCTGCGCCGCAAGAGCGGTATCGAACATGTACCAGTCGCCTTTATCGGTCATCGATGCACCCTTCTTATAGCCCGATCTCCCCAGTTCACCACAGACCACGATGATCACCGGAGCGTTCTTAATGGCATCAGTGGCCGGATTCCCGGGGGAGATGGTCTCAGCGATCTTACCTCTCATCAGGGTGTCTCGCACTACCACAAATTTCCAGCACTGGGTATTGGCCCACGATGGCGCCCAACGACCCGCCTCCAGCACGGTATTGACGAGATCATTATTCACCGGCTCCGATTTCAACCGGCGAATGCTTCTCCGCTCCTTTATGGCTTGCATCAGATCCATTTCCGCCCTCCTTTTATATTATTGGCATATGCACTTGACTCCAGTAGTGTGATGCATGCGCAGTTTTCGTTGTCAAAAGGTGTCCACTTTGGCGGAAAATTGCCTAAAATGCCACCAATCTGGGGCCTAATCCCACAAGATTTGGCTAACTGGAGTCATGTAGATATGCCTATTATATGAGCCTCTTGCAAAAAGGGATTCTCTGAAGCTGGCAGTTGCGTTATCTCAGCTTCGGCCAACGGATTTTTGCAAGAGCCTCATATTATATGTTAAATAAGATGGTAACCACATCACCATCCTGCACCGTATAGTTCTTGCCTTCGAGCCGGAGCAGACCTTTGTGACGAGCCTCAGCAATGCTGCCACACTTCACCAGATCGTCGTGTCCGACAACCTCTGCCCGGATGAAGCCTCGTTCCATGTCCGAATGTATCTTGCCCGCCGCTTTCTGAATGGTGGTTCCACTCGAAACCGTCCAGGCCTTTACTTCATCGGAGGCGATAGAGAAAAACGAAACGAGCCCCAAAAGTCCATAGGAGAGCCTTATGGCTCGATCCAGCCCGCTCTGGCTTAGCTCCATCGAGGAGCGAAACGCCATGGCCTCATTATTACTCAGTTGGCCAAGCTCCATCTCCAGCTTGCCGCATAGCACCGCTACCTCGGAGTGAGGTCGCCTGTACCTCGAGCGGAATCGCTCCTCCAGGGATTGCCTCTCGCCCAGTTGTTCTTCCCCGATATTGAACAGCAACAGCAATGGTTTAGCGGTGAGAAACTGAAAGCTCTGGATCGCCTTACACTCGTACTCGCTCAGACCCTGTTCTCTAAGGGGCACATTATCGCCCAGAGCTGATTTTATCCTATCCAGCAGGGATTGCTCCTTGATGGCTAACTCCCGTTCCGCCGCTTTAGCTGCCTTCAGGGAAACTCGCAGCCTCTCCAATCGCCTTTCAATGATGGATAGGTCGGAGAAGGCTAGCTCAAGATCAAGGATGCCTACATCTCGTTCAGGCTCTATGCTGCTCTCGACATGCGGGATGCGCTCATCGGAGAAGGCTCGAATCACGTAGATGAGAGCGTCTACCTTGCTGAGCTGAGCCAGGAACTCCCCCCCCAACCCCTCTCTCCGGCCAAATCCTTTGGGAGAAGCTCCGACATCGAGATACCTCACCTCGGCGGGAACGATACGCTCAGGCTTGAGAATCGCGGCGAGGTTTTCCAACCTCGGGTCAGGCACCTTCACCACCCCGACGTTCGGGCCCGTCCCGCCCGTAGAATAGGCAGCCACTTCCGCCTTGCCCCTAGTCAGCGCATTGAAGACCGTCGTCTTCCCGCTCTTGGGAAGTCCGAGGATGCCGAGTTCCATCTCCACTTCACTGTGGTATAATTGTAGCAGCAATGTAACTACACGTCCCCGTTCGCCCTGAGCCTGTCGAAGGGCTGTGCATGATGGTTCGACAAGGCTTCGGCGTGAGCTCGTCGAACGCTCAGCCGAACGCTCACCACGAACGCATGACGGGTGAGTAGTTACGTAGCAATAGCCTATTATACCACGATCGCTGAGTTTCTGGGAACTTCGAGAGGGAACATTGCTCTACATTCTTTACGGAGAGGACAACTTCTCGATCAAAGAGTCCCTGACTAAGATCAAGGCCGACTGCGGCGGGGCAGAGTTGGGAGAGTCTAATGCCATCCTGTTTGACGGAGGCAAAGTCAGCCTCAATGAGCTTGTTTCCATCTGCAACACCATGTCCTTTCTGGCACCAAAGCGACTGGTGATGGTTGAGGGGCTGCTGACTCGCTTCGAGCCCAAGGGAGGGACTCGAGATCAATCACCCCTTGAGGGGTCAGGGGTAAGGGGTCAATTGAAGGATTGGAGTGCGTTAGCCGAGCACGTGGTCAACATGCCCGAAAGCACCGTCCTGGTGCTGCTTGACGGCAAGCTGACCAGGGCCAATCCGCTGCTGAAAAAGCTCTCCCCGCTGGCCAATGTCAGAGAATACGTGCCCCTGAAGGGACCGAAGCTTCAAAACTGGATTCGCGCCCGTGTGGCCGGCAATGGGTGTGAAATCTCCCCTTCGGCGCTTCGGCTGCTCACCAATCTTATCGGGAACAACCTGTGGATACTTTCCAACGAGATTGACAAGTTATCTCTGCATGCCCGAGAGGGACATATCGAAGAGGACAACATCAACTCACTGGTGAGCTATGCCAGGGAATCGGATATCTTTGCGACGGTTGATGCCATAGTGCGGCGTCAGATGGGGAGGGCTTCCCTGCTGATCCACCAGCTCCTGGACGAGGGGTCTGCGCCTCCGTATCTGCTTTATATGATGACCCGTCAGTTTCGCTTGCTGATTCAGGCCAGGAGACTGATGGCTGATGGTTTGCCCGCTAGCGCCATCGGGAGCAAGATAGGGGAGACTACCGACTGGAAACTGGAAAAGGTGTTGAGTCAAGCTCGAGGATATTCTCTTGAGCGACTGGAGGAGAGCTACCGCAGGCTGTTGCATACTGACCTTTCAATCAAGACCGGGACAATTGATGGAGCGCTGGCCCTCGATCTTCTCATCACCGACCTCTGCGCCGAATAAGGCCCTTAATCCGTGAGTCAAGTCGAGTAAAATGACGCTGACAGCGATTATGGGTATTTTGCCGGCATGGGATTTTAGGTGCTGGGCAAACCAGGCAAGATTGCGCTAGTAAAAGGCACTTTTATCCTGCCACTGTAGGCCTCTGCCCATATCCCAATTGTTGCTTACCACAGCATAGTGACGTGCCTTAACTCCTTCCTCAAATAACTCCCCTTGTTGCCGACGTACCCTGATCGCCAGATAGCGGTAGGGTTGAGCATCTTTCTTCTCATATTTTCTGCCGGGTACATACGGCACCTCAGCCCATTCTCGCACCATCCCTCGTTTCTCTTCTTTCCACACCTTCCAAGCATCTTCCGGTAAGGCTTCAATCTCCTGTCTAAGTTGCGGACTCATATCAGCACTCACCGCAAACTCCCATCCCCGATTGTGCCAGTGGCTTCCGCTGCTCATAAGCTGCTGAATCAGATCTAAGAACAAAAGACTCCACCATTTGCCCTTGCGTTAGCCCTTTGACTGACTTCTTTGGGGGTAGTACCCTCTCTGCTATCTCTATCGCTCCACACTTTCGCCCTATTTCTATCAGCAACGAGGTTCCTGCCCATGCGGTCATTTCCTCTTCTAGCCCCCCAGTAAGCACCCAAAAGTGACTTCTTTTGCTTCACGATCTAAATCACCTCCTGGGTGATAGTTTATCCCAATCTGATCCAGATGTAAACCGGCTCTCTAATCCACGGATTAAGGGTTAATTCGCGCTCTTGCATTCCGGCTGAAAATAGTGTAGAATGGGAGCGTAAGGGTGCTCATTTCGATTCTGGGCTGTTCTTGTAGTTTGCACCTTGGGAAGTAGCGATTTGCTTGACGAAGCTACACTCGTACCATCGCCAAGGAAACAGCGATCTTGTTGGGGTAGCACCCGACCTTCGGGTTGGGTGAGGATTGAAACAAACAAAGAGGGTCTTGGACCGCAGACGGCCACGGGATTAAATGCAGCATAGGTAATACAATTGGAGGGCCGAACGATGGCACTTGTGGACAAGACCTTGGTTTGTCGTGACTGCAGCCAGCAGTTTGTCTTCACGGCCGGGGAGCAGGAGTTCTACGAATCACGTGGGCTGCTCAACGAGCCCGGCCGCTGTCCAGACTGCCGGCGCGACAGAAGGCGAGGGGGGCGCTCAGGTTCTCAGGGACCACGCGAGATGGGACCACGCGAGATGCATAAAGCGGTGTGCGCCGCTTGCGGATCTGAGTGCGAGGTACCTTTTCAACCTCGAGGTGACCGCCCGGTCTACTGCAGCGACTGCTTTGGGAATCAAAGAGACCGGCGCTAAAATATCGCTCTGGAAATCAGAGACAGAATCCGCTTAGTGTTCAGACTTCAGCACTGGCTTCACGTCAAATCTTGGCGGGAGGCTGCAATCAGCACTTGGCCTTCGGGTTGGGTGTGGATTGAAACAGGGCACTAATCCTTGTGGGGGAGCATCGCCCTGCCCGGCAGCACCCGGCCGTCGGGTCGGGTGAGAATTGAAATCATGAACATCGGAGCATTACGGGTAAGGCTTCGTCTGCCCGAAAATGGCTCTCTCAAGGGCAAGCGTAAGGTTCTGAAATCGATTACCAGTCGGGTGGAGAACAAGTTCAATGTGGCCATTGCGGAGGTCCAAGATCAGGATCTCTGGCAATTGGCCACAGTGGGTGTGGTATGCGTGAGTAACGATGGTCGCCATGCCAATGAGCTTCTCTCGAAGGTGATGGACTTCATCGGGTGCATTAAAGGGGATGCCGAGGTCCTTGATTACCAGATTGAGATCCTGCACGCCTTCTGAGTCGCGTGCTCCCCAACCATGAATGCCTCGGCCTTTCTCGATCACCTGAGGAAGCTCCCCTTCTATCAAGATCAGATCGTCCATCGAGAGTATATCCCACCCCGCGAAGCTCGGCATCAGGAATTACAAAAGCCCCTGCAACCTGCCCTTCAGGCTGTCCTGGAGGTGCTTCATCTATTTCCTCTATATAGCCATCAGGTTGCCACACTGGATGCCGCCCGTTCAGGGAAGAATGTCATCCTGTCCACTCCCTCAGCCAGCGGCAAGACCCTCAGCTACAATCTGGCGGTATTCGATGCACTCCTCGAAGAAAAGGGCAGCCGTGCCCTTTACCTCTTCCCGACAAAAGCCCTGGCCCAGGATCAACTCCGAGTCCTCAATGAGCTCACCGCTGCCGCTCAACTCAAGGTTCGAAAGGCAACCTTCGATGGTGATACGCCCTGGAATGAGCGGGCGGAGATACGGCGCTCGGCTCAAATCGTTCTCTCCAATCCCGATATGATGCACCTCGGCATTCTTCCCAATCATCGCTCATGGACTGGATTCCTCAGCCGGCTGAGATATGTGGTGATCGATGAGGCCCATGTCTATCGCGGCGTCTTCGGCTCCCATGTCGCCAACGTAGTCCGCCGTCTCCGACGCATCTGTGATCGCTATGGCTCAACGCCTCAGTTTATCTGTTGCTCCGCCACCATCGCTAATCCGCAGGAGCATGCGGAGAGACTAACCGGTCTCCCCTTTGAAGCTATCACCGAGGATGGGGCGGCATTCGGGGGGAAGGATTTTATTTTTTGGAATCCGCCGCTGATCGATGAGGCCAGGTCTGTCCGTCGCAGCTCCACCACCGAAGCCACACACTTGCTGACCGAACTCATGTCGGCGGGGATTCGCAGCCTCGCATTCGCCCGAACACGCAAGCTGGTCGAGCTGATTTATATCTACGTGAGAGACCACTTGGCGGCCAAAGCCCCTGAACTCGCGGGGCGAATAAAACCATACCGTGCCGGCTATCTGGCCGAGGCGCGCCGGGAGATCGAACGCGAACTCTTCGAAGGAAAACACCTGGGAGTGGTGGCCACGACGGCGCTGGAGCTGGGAGTGGATATCGGTCATCTCGATGCTACCGTACTCACCGGTTACCCCGGCAGCATCGCCAGCACCTGGCAACAGGCGGGGAGGAGTGGGCGGGGGAGAGGGGAGGGCTCGCTGAGCATCCTCATCGGATCCGAAAATCCTCTCGATCAGTATTTCATGCGGCACCCTGAAGCACTGTTCGGGAAGGGTTTTGAACATGCCCTGATTGCGCCTGCAAATCCTCATATACTCAAACCCCACCTCGTGTGTGCCGCCTGGGAGTCTCCTCTCAGCCAGCGGGACCGGAGATACTTTGGCGACTTCGAAGAGGTATTGGAAAAGGACGGTTTGCTCCGGATGCGGGGCAGAAGATGGTACCCGGCAACGACTGTCGCTTCGCCAGCCCAGGAGGTGAACATTCGCTCCACCTCATCCACCAACTACGCCCTGATTGACGCCAGCACCGGAGAATTGCTGGAGACGATAGAGTCGGCAACCGCATTCTTTCAGATACATCCCGGAGCGGTCTATCTTCATCAGGGTGAAGCCTATCTGGTCACCGAGCTTGATCTCAAGTCTCACACGGCCTATGCGGAACCCACAGACGCTGCGTACTACACTCAAACCAAGGATATAACCGATCTCAACATAGTTAAGACGACCGCTGAGAAGACCATACTCCAGACCAGGATTTGTCTGGGCGAGGTGGAGGTCACCACCCAGGTTTTGGGGTTCAAGAAGAAGCGGGTATATAGCGAAGAGGTGATTGGAGAGGAACCACTGGACCTGCCACCGCAATCGTTTGCGACGGTGGCTGTTTGGTTCGACATCCCCTCTCGGATCCAGGCACGGATCGCTCGCCAAGGGCTCGACCTTGCTGGAGGACTGCATGCCGCCGAACATGCCTCAATCGCCATGCTGCCGCTATTTGCTCTCTGCGACCGGAACGATATCGGGGGTGTTTCTACTCCCCTCCATCCCGATACCGGCAAGGCCCAGATATTCATCTATGATGCTCATCCCGGCGGGGTGGGGATCGCCGAGAAGGGATTTGAACTGGTGGCAGAGCTGTGGCGGGAGACCGCAAAGCTCATCGCCGAGTGCCCTTGTGAGGAGGGCTGCCCCAGTTGTGTGCAGTCGCCCAAGTGCGGCAACAATAATCAGCCCCTGGACAAGGAAGCGGCGCGAGTGATATTCCAGAAGCTGCTATCCTGACATTGATCGAGCGATTGCGGCTATTTTCATGATTCGCCGGCCCTCTGGTCAGGCCCAGGAGCGGGCAGCCGCCCATGAGGGTTTCCTTGCATTATATACAATTTTCTGTCGTGATGTTGCGGGATATCAGTGAAATACCCCTTGTCCCATTTCGGGCAATATGGTATAATGGGAACAGGAAAAACAAAGGGGGAACAACAATGGTTACCATAAACAGGGACGAGTTCTTTGAGATTGACAGCCGGTCAATGGACGAACGAAACAGGCTGACTCTTGGCGCGGTCATGCGAGGCGTCAAGAGAGTGCGTGTGCTCCAAAGCAAACAAGGTGAGGTATTGCTCCAACCGCTCATTGAGATCCCGGCATCAGAAATCTGGTTGTGGCAAAACGAGAAGGCACTGCGGGATGTGCTCGAAGGCTTCAGAGATGCCCAGGAGGGCAGAATTTCCAAAATCGATCTTGATGAGCTGTAGGAGCATCTGAATACCCATCAGCATCATAGTCTGCCGCTAATCCCTCAACGAGATGTTGGGTTGTAACTAAGAAGGTATATACATCGCGCAAGACTCTGGAGATTCCCAGACCTCAACGCTCGATATCGAAACCGCCTCCTCGCCCAGTCGAGCTCGCAGATTCTGGTAAATCGTGGTGGCAATGTTCTCCGATGAGGGGTTTATCCGGTCAAAAGGTGCTACATCATTCAGGCAGACGTGATCGAATCGCTCTAAGACCTCTCGCAGGTGCCCTTTCAGCTCTGAGAAATCGAAGGCCATCC
>QLUL01000035.1 GCA_018725425.1 Chloroflexota bacterium | reverse complement strand
CCCCCTTTTTACCATCCGAATTTGATAGGCCTGCAAAGCGCGCCAAGCAGAACCTATCACCACCAAACATAATTATAACAACGGTCGCGGTGGGAGTCAATTGGTGAGGCGACCATCAGCTTACCAAGCGTGATTCCTCTGAGGAAAGTGTGCTCAGTCACTACAGTCATTGTGTAAAGCCCCTTTCACCCGGGCTAGAGCATCAGCGCCTAGTGCCTCTGCTGCCCCTAGTACACCCTCAGTTGCCTTAGCTACAGCTACTTCCTCCGATAGCCCCAATTGCGCGGCTGCTTTTCTAGCCGCTTCAATTGTCTGCTCCGTAACTGCCTCAAGCTCAGCCCCTGTTTCAACTGCTCCTTGGATTATCCCCTGGCTAGCTCCCAGAATACCATTGAGCGGATCTACACCCGCCCGGCTGGCAGCCGTTACCATGCCCATTGCCACTGAAGCAACGAGTTTTTCCACAGACAAGGGCGTGTCACCAGCAGCGTGTACTGCACCACGCGTGGCTTGTCGCACAATCTCGACATCATAGGTCGTCACTGTTCCTCTAGCCCCCCATATGCTGGCCAAACCATTATCCAGCACCCTAACGAATCTTCTCCCTAGTCTTTGGCCACTAGCCCCCCATATGCTGGCCAAACCATTATCCAGCACTCTAACGAATCTTCTCTTTAGTCTTTGGCCATTTACTGCAGCTTGAGTAGCTGCTCTCGCCATTTCCGCTATCTGGTAGGCAGTGACACCCAAAGCTACGTCTATTCCCGGAATCGGCACCCGCTTCAAAAAGCTGAAAGGAAAACTGGACAGAAAGTTATGCGCTAGTCCCGAACTCGTGGGACTTGACAGTTCACGCGTTGGGAAGAAGAGTGACTCAAGAATCACTTCCCGCCCTACCTCGCCTTGCTCCCGAATGGTGGCCAGCACACCTAAGGTGATTACGCCCAAGATGACAGCAATTGCAAAAAGGAAATCAAAACCGATTATGATAAGAGCCGGAAGCTGAACAAAATTGCCCGGATCAACCCAGGTCAACGTCAGATTGAGCTGCCGTGCGCCGAAAAAGTCGGCCATTACTCCACCACATAGTGGTCCCAGCCCTGCCCCGAGGCTAGTTGCCAAAGATGCCCCAGCGAGATAAGATGTCGCCTCCCCCTTTGGTGCCAGCTTCAAGGCAATGGTACCCACGGTAAGAGCTACTCCCGCGTTTGCGATTCCAGCGAAGGCATGCAAGATAACCAGGAGAGGCACAGTTAAAAAGTGCCGTTCCGGCATCGTGATAAATATCCAGCCCAGAATGACCAGGAGGAACAGAGAAGCACAGACTGAGAGTACCGCCTTGCTGCCAAACCGGTCAACGAAACGTCCCCAGACACGTAGAAACAATAGGTTAAAAAGCTGACTCAAGATGTTGAGCCCAATGACCCAAGTAAGGGGTAACCCAAGCTGCTTTAGCATGTAAACGGCAAAAAAGGGGATAGCTAAGTTTGAGGCGAATCCCCAGGATAGTAAAAACTGTATCAGTCGTCTGAAGTTTGTATCCTTAATTGGAGCAGACAGCCTTTGTCTCAGAGAAGGCTGAGGTCCGATCAAAGGTTGCATTAATGGCTCCGGCATAAGTGACATGAACGCAGGACTAGCTAGTCCAAGAAACAGAGCGCCAAATAAGAGAACATAGGTGTAACCAAAAATTGCCTCCTCACTGGGAACATGACCGCGCCAGTAGTCCACAAAGAAGGCTGCTCCCAGGCTGAAACCCATGACGGCCACAGTGGCGAATGCGAGTCGCCTTGAAAAGAATCTACCCAACATTGTTTGGGGAACAAGATCATGGATCCAGCCATTCCAGGCGGCATTTACAACAGCAGTCAGTAGACCGCGACCTGCCATTAGCCACAACAGCAAGCTTATGGCGGCAGCACTTGGGACTTCAAGGAAAAACGGGATAAGTGCTGCGGGAAACCACAAAAGCTGTGCGGGAAGCCAACTCAGCACAGCGATTTGCTTACGACGCCGAAATCTTTCAACAATCCAGATCGCAGGTATTTGAACAATCTGCATGAGGAACGGTATAGCTGCCAGAATACCGATCTGGAGATTATTTGCACCAAGGGCTAACGCAAACGCAGCCAAGAAGCCGCTCGTGGTGATACTGTTGAAGCCCAGAGATACTGCTCCCTCCCAGGTGAGCCAGCGCAATCCTGAGGCTATGTCTTGCTCGGATATAGTGGGCTTTGGGTTGAATAATAATCTAATTGGTTTGAATAATCTAAGTGGATTCATATTTAGGAGTTACGCAACAGATATATGTCAGGGTTGGTTCATGATATCTTGACCGCTTTTGACCTTCGTATCTTGCGTTTCCAACCAAGTGTTGCGAGTAGTTCTCCTAAAGAAGCATCAGTTACGTCACCCCCGATTGGCACATTGGGGTGGATTTTATACTTGTTCTGCCGGCCAACTTTAATTCTCGTAATGTATCCCGCTTCCTCAAGGTCAATGATTATCTTGTGCGCTGTCCGCTCAGTTAGGCCAACATTATCACCAACTTCTCTGGCTGTCTGCGCCGGGTTTTTGGCAACCGAAACTAATACTAAACCATGGCTTGTAAATAAGCTCCAATCACTCATCCCAAGTACCTCCTTACAACAGTCATTCAGTAGGGGTCGGATTCATCCGACCCTAAACCGCTTGACAAGCTCTGCATTTCTGGTATAATAAGACTAGAATAACTGCTCTAGTATTATACATCTGGAAATAGTATACTAAAATTATAACTACAACATCGGGTATTTGTCAAGTTTTGAATTTAATTTAGGAGGAAGCAACAAAGTGAAAACAGCGGTAGCTACCAGTAGGGGTCGGATTCATCCGACCCTTAAATCGGAGAAACGTGCGACTAAACTCGACCATAGAAACGAACCACAAGAAGAACCGCCAGGGCAATCCAGCACGTCTGGTGATCTGGATGATAAACCCCCAAGTAGTGGCCGGATTTATCCGGCAAGTAGAACGGCCACAAACAGATACAGGATTTTCGGTCATATCTCAGACAGTATCTGGAATGACTGGAAATGGCAGTTTCGCAATAGAATTACCACTGTTGAGCAACTAGCTCAATTTGTCCCTTTATCCCCCGAACAGCAGGCGGAAGTCAAGCTAGTAACCATGCGTTACCCCCTCTCAATAACACCTCACTACTTGTCATTAATGAACCCCTATGAACCGGACGATCCTATCAAAAAACAAGCTATACCTTCTTTTGAAGAAATTGCTTTAGCCAGCATAGGCATAGAAGACCCGCTGGCCGAAAAAAGAAGCTCTGTTGTCCCGGGACTGGTGCATCGCTATCCTGACCGGGTACTGATGGTTCTTACTGATATCTGTCCCATGCTCTGCCGTCACTGCACCCGCAAAAGAGAGTGGGGAAATGGCGGCTGGGTGCGTACTCCAAGCGAAGTCGAAGCTATGCTAGACTATATACGCCAGCATAAGGGCATCAGGGATGTCATAATCTCCGGTGGTGATCCCCTTACACTTTCTACCCGCCACCTGGAGAATATCATTTCCCGGATAACAGCCCTACGACACGTCGAAATTATTCGTATCGGTACCAGGTTCCCTGTAGTACTACCACAGCGTATAGATGATGAGCTGTGTGCCATGCTGGCTAATTATGGGCCGATATGGCTTAACACCCAGTTTAACCACGTCCGAGAAATAACTCCGCAATCTGCCGAAGCCTGCGACCGTCTGGTGCGGAGTGGCGTTCCGATAAACAACCAATCCGTCCTGCTGCGCGGTGTAAATGATACTGTTGAGGCACAGATAGAACTATGTCAGGGACTGCTTAAGATAAAGGTACGCCCTTACTATCTCTTTCAGTGTGATGAGGTACAGGGCACCGAGCACCTGCGCACACCTGTAGAGGTTGGCATAAAGATAATTGAGGGAATGCGGGGGCGCACATCGGGGTTGGCAATCCCTACCTTTGTGGTAGACCTGCCACAGGGTGGTGGCAAGGTGCCCCTTCAGCCAAATTATGTGCTGGCAAAGACTGAAGATGAGCTCGTGCTGAGAAACTACCAGGGCCGTATATTCCACTACCGCAACCCGGTGAAGGCTGTAGGGGCGACATTTATGGCGCTCGCTACTAACAGTCTTCAGCCTAACAGCCTAACCAAAGGAGCTCCAGATGCGGATAGGGTTATCGTACGATCTTAAGGAAACAATGCCATTACGGCAAGCTGGCTGCGATGACGCTCTTGAGGAATATGACTCTCCGGAGACCGTGGGGCTCATAGCAGCGTCTCTTGAAGCCGAAGGACACACGGTAGTGATGCTTGGTGGTGGCAAGGAGTTCTTGGAAAATATTCTTCGTGAGAAGATGGATTTCGTTTTTAACATCGCCGAGGGGCGAGGCAACTACCGCAGTCGCGAAGCCCAGGTGCCTTCAATATTGGAGATGCTGGATATTCCCTATTCGGGTTCAGACCCGCAATGTCTTGCCCTATGCCTGGACAAACCGCTAACCAAAAAGCTGGTTGCATCGGCAGGAGTGCGCACCCCGAAGTGGCGTGCAGTCAATGCGAGAGAAGAGCTTTATGAGATGGATGGTTTCCCTTTCCCCGCCATTGTCAAGCCGGCGTATGAAGGCTCGAGCAAGGGAATCCGTCTCACTTCAGTGGTGGAAGACTCTAAACAAGCGATTGAGGTAATAGGGACGTTACTGGAGAAATATCAGCAGCAGGTGATGATGGAAGAGTTCATCATGGGTGACGAGGTCACCTTGGGAATCACAGGCAACTCCCCACCTAAAGTGCTGGGCATGATGCGCATACTTCCCAAAAGAAGGGACGGTTATTTTATCTACTCCCTTGAGGTAAAACGAGATTACCTGGACCTGGTTGAGTATGAGTGCCCCGCCCGCCTCGAGAGTAAGGTTTTGCAGAATCTGGAGGCATCTGGTCTCAATGCTTTTAGGGCTCTGGGGTGCCGTGACTTTGCCCGGCTGGACTTCAGAGTCAGTCACGAGGGAGTGCCGTACTTTCTGGAAATAAACCCTCTGCCTGGACTTGGTACCCACAGCGATCTGGTCATTATGGCAAGAGAGCTTGGATGGACTCATAAAGAACTTATAGCCGAGGTGCTGAATGCCGCCCTTGAGAGGTACCCGCATGACCGGGATCCGTGTCCGGGATCCGTGGCCGGACACGGACAACGTATCACGGACACGATAAAGGTATGCGTGTAGCCATCGTCTACAACGAACCATATCCTTCACGCTATGGCGATGTTGGGGAAGAAAAAGCGGTGCTCGGTGTTCTTGATGCAGTGGAGGCGGTGCACTGGGCTTTGCGTCAGCTTGACTTTGATGTCATTCGAGTTCCGCTGCTGCCGCCGCTTGAGCGAGCTAAAAGGATATTGAGAGACCTCGATACGGACTTGGTGTTTAATCTTTTCGAAGGATTCTGTGGCTATCCTGAGACTGAAGCCCTGGTGCCGAAAATTCTATCGCCAACAGGCGTACGCTGTAGCGGCTGTACAAGCTCAATGCTGGAGCTGGCCCTGGATAAAGCTAAGGCGAAGGTAATGCTCAAAGCGGCTGGAATCCAGACGCCAGACTTTCAGTTGCTGCATCCCCAAACACTACACCTGTACAGGCTGGGCTATCCCTGTATAGTCAAGCCTCGCTGTGAGGATGCCAGTCATGGCCTGTCGCCGGGGAGCGTGGTTCATGATTTTGCCGCTCTGGAAAGTCAGGTCGCACTGGTGAGCCACTGTTACGGTGGAGATGCCCTGGTCGAGGAGTTCGTCGATGGACGGGAGTTTAACGCTACCGTTCTTGGTAACTCCGAGTGCACCGTTCTCCCGGTGTCCGAAATAGCCTACTCCTTGCCTTCCGGAATGCCCCGAATTCTCACCTTTGCTGCCAAGTGGGAGCCTGATAGCCTGTACTTTCAAGGCACCAAGTCAATCTGTCCGGCAGACCTTCTGGCTGAAGAGCAAAATCGTATTGTGGAGACAGCTAGGGTAGCTTTTAAACTGCTCGGTGGCAAAGGCTATGCCCGAGTGGACATGCGGATGAGTGAAGATGGAGAGCTAAAGGTTATCGAGGTGAATCCCAACCCCGATATCTCTCCAGGCTCCGGAGCGGTACTGCAGGCGGAAGCAAACGGGATGACCTACACTCAATTCATTGAGAAAATTGTGCAAATGGCTCTTGAGAGGACATAACAGCATAGCTATAATAGGAAATAGCAATGACAATCAAGATCCGCCACATGTTAAAAGAAGATAAACCAGTCCTGGTGAAAATACTGCGGAATACGCCCGAGTTCAAGCCGTCCGAGGTAGTGGTAGCTGAGGAAGTAATTGATAGCTACCTTGGGAACCCCCTCGGTTCAGGTTATCACATCCTCGTTGCTGAGGATGACTCAGCGGTAGCGGGTTACATTTGCTACGGGCCTGCGGCGTTGACTGAAGGGACTTGGGACCTCTACTGGGAGGCGGTCGCTCAGGAAAAGCGAGGACAGGGCATAGGCAGCATGCTGATGGAGTCCGCCGAGAGGGAGATTATCAGGGCTAAGGGTAGGCTGGCTATCATTGAGACATCATCCACACCGGCATATGAGGCGACCAGACGCTTTCACATTGGTCATGGCTACGAAATAGTTGCCCGCATCCCTGACTTCTATGCCCCCGGAGATGCTAAAATAATATTACAAAAGCGGCTGAAATTAAATCAGGGGTAGGGGTCGGATTAATCCGACCCCTACCCCTTTTTCAAGACTCCGCGCGGCTTCGTATTATGTAACAGCGCCTTGTTGGGGTCCCCCCTCATTTTGTCAAATAAGTAGCTTTGGCCCGATGTGCAAACATGCTACTATGTGTTGTAGAGGGTCTCTATCAATTTGATTTACTGCCAAGTCCGATAAGCTCTTCTAAAGGCACTTTGCTTAACTTGGCTCTAAGGTATGCTCCGATTTTGGATTGTTTCATATTTGCCAATTCGTGTTTGTAACCCAATGCTCTGTCGAGTTCACGTGCTATCTGCTGGGGCCAATATCCCATACTCATCTGAATAACAGTACCTCATAACAGTACCTCCAATGTCTTTCGCCAGCCGTTCAATTCGGCTGTTGGTCCCTATGCGGTCTACGATGATAATCGTTCCCATATACCACTTGGAACTTCCTAACGATATTTCCCGCTCGAACCGGCTTACTTTGTCCAAAGAGATTTCGGGGTTGCCTCTTCCGATAAATCCGATGTCAAAACGTACGCCCTTGCCAGCCTGATAGAGCAATGTGGCATCGCTCTCACGTCGCTCGCCCTGAGATGCCAGCCAGAATACTTGATGAAATGGGCCTGGATGTTCCGGTGACACGTGTTTGAACCCCAAAATATCCAGGAGCGATCCCAGAACAAGTTTTTCAAAGAGTTTGCCATAGGCTGATTTCTCCGAACCCCGAATTGTCAATGCCTGAGATCCAACGGTGTTGAGCAGGTAGACAAGGAAAAGCCAGTTGATTTCTGCCTTGACACCTGAGTCAAGTTCCAAGACACCAGACAACTCGCCATATTCGCGTTCGCACTCCGCAATCACTTCCTGACAGTTCCTGACGTACTGTTCTCGATAGCCGATTAAGGCTGAGGGATCATCTCGAAGTACATTCTGGAAAGCCTTGTCCGTCAAACCCAGAGCCCATTGGGCAAGCCAACGCTCTGATTTGGTGACTCTTTTGCGTTGCAAGATTTTGGATGCAAGTTGTGGTAGATTCTGCACGAATTTCGCTGAAGTTGCAGTTCCCTTCATAAACATTTCCACCGTGGCAAGGTTCAGCGCAGCAATGCGACGGCGTGTTATAGCCTCGGTTGAATCTCGCAGATTCTTGCCCGTCAGCACATCGTGCACCACATCCCGGACGACTTCAATGCCTATTTGCTGCACCAATTTGCCGCCGCTGGCGGAAAGCAATTCCACAGCAGTCGGTGACATAAGTTCGCTCAGGTTGTGTATTCTCTTTTTTTGGGCTGCCAGTCATCGCCACTTCCTAGAACAATATATCCGAGACATCAATAGGTGCGCAGTTGATAGTCAATATATCGCGGGCTGCTGCACCTAGCCACAACTTGACCTCTGCGCGCATGATTTCGACATAGTGAGGTTCCTGCTCAATCAAAACAAAACGCCTATCTGTCTTAGCAGCCGCTTTGCCTGCTGTGCCAATGCCAGCGAAAGGGTCTAACACTACATCGCCATTGAAAGAGTAGTAAGTGATAACCTTTTCGGCCAATTCCATGGGAAAGATGGCAGGATGCCGCTCATCATAAGTCGGTTTGATTCTCCAGACATTCGTTCGTTCATAATCCTCCCCGATTCGCGATGCTTTAACCAGTTCGTCGTCAGGATGTGCACTAATATTCCAATCAATCAGCTTGTCTGTTCGTTTGCGATAGACAAGCACATATTCCGTGACTGGCACTGGTTTGTACTGCAACGGATTTCTGTCAGCCGCGAACCGGCGTCCGCGGCCAGTGGCCCAGCCTGCTCCCTCAGGCTTTTCCCAAATGATGTCATCTATGAAATCATACCCCTCTTCGACGAATATTCTGTGCATATCGAATGGGACCGCAATTCTTTGCGAGGATTGGTTTCGGTTGGAACGTCTAACTAGTACGGGGGAGATATTCATCACAAAGAAACGTCCTTCAGCCAGTACGCGATGAACATTCTGAATAACCCTTCGTATTTTTAAGAGATA
>QLUL01000342.1 GCA_018725425.1 Chloroflexota bacterium | reverse complement strand
GCACTACGATTTCGTCTGCAACGGCTATGAACTCTCCAGCGGCTCGATCCGGATTCACGATAGCCAGATTCAGGAGAAGATATTCGGGCTTTTGGGCTACTCGGGGGAAGAGGTCAGGGAACGCTTCGGGCATTTCCTGGAAGCCCTGGAATTTGGAGCGCCGCCCCATGGCGGCATCGCCCCGGGCATCGATCGTTTGGTAATGCTGCTCGCCGGTGAGGAGAACATCCGAGAGGTAATCGCCTTCCCCAAGACCAAGAGCGCCATTGATCTTATGACCAATGCCCCCGACGCCGTCTCCGAGGATCAACTACGGGAGCTGCATCTGATGCTGCGAGATGATGAGGAATCCCAAGACTCCCCCCCATAGGGACGATATCCATGGCGCCCATATTGACATGCGATACCGGGCATGTTAGTATATTAGTTGATGGTAATCTAGTAATGCATGGATAGTTGGCTATGATCGTAAGTGCTGATGAAAGAACGCAAATCTTCCGTCTTCAGGCTGAACTCTGCAAATCGCTCGCCGATCCCAAGCGCCTGATGATCATCCATGCGCTGCGCGAGGGGGAGAGATCGGTTAGCAAACTGGCAGAGGGCCTCGGCCTTAAACAGTCCAATGCCTCACAGCACCTTGCCGTGATGCGCAAAGCGGGGATAATCACGCCGCGCAGGGTGGGCAGCACGGTCTATTATAGCCTGGTAAATCCCAAAATCGCCGAGGCCTGTGATCTGGTGCGGGGGGTACTTGCCGATCAGATCCAGAGGAACCAGTCACTGGCCGGCGGGGTATGAGAAATTCCTGACCACGGAGATAATCCAAACAGTGAAAATGCCTTATCGCTCTATTTTCAGATCAGGGGGTGGTGAATCATGGTAAAAGCGAACTCCATGAATCTAGTTGCCCTGGTGCTCTGGGCTCTGCTGGTTATTGCAGTTGTGTTGACGACTGGTTGCATGGCTGACGAAACTGCTGCCCCCGATCTGGAAGCGCCAATCCAGATAATCGAAACTATCACCCCTCAGGAAGCGCTTGCCTTAATAGAGAACCACCGGGACAATCCTGAGTTTGCAATTATTGATGTGCGGACGCCTGAAGAATTTGCCGAAGGTCATATAGAAAATGCGATCAACATCGATTTCTATTCCAAAGCCTTCCGGAACGACCTCGACAAGTTGGATAAGGACAGAACCTATCTCATCTATTGCCGAACAGGAAGACGTAGCGGACTCACTATTCCGATGATGAGAGAGCTTGATTTTATGGAAGTCTACGATATGCTCGGCGGGATCACTCGTTGGAGGGCAGAAGGGTTGCCAACTACCAGATGAGATAACATGAAAGGATCAGGCCGGCGGGGGCGTGGCCACCATCCATGGGGAAAGAGTTGGGTGAGGAGGTTTCAAAATGCCAGCGAGCCGGAAATAGTAGTGATAGGTAAGTTTTTCCAAAAAAGGGACTTGATAAAACCTTCCGAGGGCTGATATACTATTTGTA
>QLUL01000341.1 GCA_018725425.1 Chloroflexota bacterium | reverse complement strand
AGTTCACTGGTAATATACGGATAGTTCTTTATGGCAATCGGATAGAGGTGCATTATACTGAAAAGGAAACTTGCCCGGAACCAAAGGCAAGCCCGGAGAAAATTATCGGCATAGACAAGGGGTTCAAGGAAGTTATTACCGATTCCAATGGAGAAATCTATGGTGCTGGATTTGGTGAATTGCTGAAGATAGAATCGGATCGTCTCAGCGAGAAGAATAAAAATCGAAACAAGATTTGCTCAGTAGCTAAGAAGGCACAATCCAGTGGAAATATCTCAAAGGCAGTCGATATTGCAACGGATGTTCCATTTCGAGGGGCTCGCCAGATTCGGGAATACATGACTACATGATGGATTTCGTAAGGATTGAAAGGGCAATTTCGTATCTGGTTCGATGATTTTCACAGATACGTGCTGGAACATCCGTTACAAAAGGCTTTAAGTTGATTATCCTGAAGGGGGATTAGTGTTTTTTACGTTTTTCTTTTGTCTACGCTAAAATTTTAGGGAATTGAGGTTATATTGACGGCATGTCAAGGCGGTTTCCCTCGAGTGCCATATTGTGCTATTCTATACCAGAGGCTTCGGACATGAACTTCGTCATAGCAGTTGACATTGGGGGAACGAGTTTCCGCGTCGCCCTGGCGGATCGCGAGGGGAGACTTATTTGCAGGAGCGCAGAACCTACCCGTCCGCAAGAAGGCCCGGAGAGGGGCATCCAGCGACTGAAGACCGCTATAAGGAAGACTGCATCGAGCGTCTCCTTCAAAGAGGTGGTGGGAATAGCGGTTGGCGCAGCGGGACCAATCAACCCCCGAACGGGCGTGATACTCACCCCACCCAGTCTCCCCACCTGGCGAGATGTTCCCTTGAAGGAGCAACTGGAGGAGGAGTTCCACATCCCCATCTGGGTGGAGAACGATGCCGACCTGGCTGCCCTGGGCGAGCATCGATTTGGAGCTGGCCGGGGGTTCGATCGCCTGATATATATCACCGTGAGCACCGGGATAGGGGGAGGGATAATCATCAACGGGCAGTTTCTAAGCGGGTCCAGTGTGTCAGTCGCCGAGATCGGCCACATGGTAGTTGATCCCGATGGCCCGGTTTGCAACTGTGGTGGAAGAGGGCATCTCGAGGCCCTGGCCTCCGGGACCGCCATTGCCCGCATGGCGGTGGAGAGAATTTCTCAGGGTGAGCCCAGCGGCATCTCTCGCCTTGTCCGGGGGGACTTATCGAGGGTAACCGCCGAAACGGTGGTAGAGACAGCCGGCCAGGGTGATGTGACGGCACAGGAGGTGATGCGTCAGGCAGGAACTAGCCTCGGTATGGCGATAGTATCACTAATACACATCTTCGATCCTGAGGTGGTGATTATCGGGGGTGGGGTATCCAACGCCGGCGAGCTGATTCTGAAGCCTATCCGCGAGGTGATCGTACAGCGAGCCATGCCTGATTTCAAGAATCGGGCCAGGGTGGTTCGCTCCGCTTTGGGGGATGACTCG
>QLUL01000340.1 GCA_018725425.1 Chloroflexota bacterium | reverse complement strand
ATTTGCGAAATAAGACGATGAACACCACCTCCTTTACTAAGCCATTTCTGGCTATCCTTACCCCTTATTTTCCAGAGCAGAAGGCCGACGCTGGTAGCATAGGCGGGATTATACAGGGTATCGGAGACACCAGCAAGATCAATAGGAGCACCGATCCTCACCGGGAGGCCAGTTACTTCATGCCCCACTTGAGCAATACCGGGGAGATTAGCACTGCCACCGGTGAGCACCAGTCCGGAGGGAACGGACTGAAGGTAGTCGGTGTGCGGCAGCTCTAGGATTATCAGCCGGAGTATCTCTTCAACACGGATACGTATAATCTCACAGAGATCCTGGTAGGAGACGCTATGCTCATCTTCGACCACTGTTTGATGGCCATTATCCCCTTCTTCAGGTCGTATGATATTGCCGTACCTTTTCTTCATTTCCTCGGCAAGCTCGAAGGAAAGCCCCAAACCAATGGCAATATCATTAGTGATTTGATAGCCGGCTATGGGCAGAACAGCGGTATGGCAAATGCTGCCTTCCTTGAAAATTGCGATATCGGTGGTTCCACCGCCGATATCAGCCAGCATGACACCATTCTGTTTCTCCTCTTCGCGCAGGATAGCTTCGGAGCTGGCTAAAGGTTCAAGAATTAGATCATCAATATCAATGCCAATGCCGCGAATGCACTTGGTTAGGTTTCGCACAGAAGCTGCCGCCGCTGTAATGATGTGAGCCTCGACATCCAGCCGGAAACCATGCAGTCCGACCGGGTTCTTCACCCCTTCTCGCTTGTCAACGGCGTAAGTGCGTGGAATGATGTGAAGTAGCTTTCGATCACCTGGGACCTTAGCGTTCTGAGCGACTTCAAGAACGCGCCTTAAATCACGAGGACGCACTAGCCTGTCTTTGCGGCTGATGGTGACCACACCGTAGCTGTTTGCCGAGCTGATATGCCTTCCAGTGATACCAACGCAGGCCGCTTTCAGCCGGTAGCCTGCCATCTGCTCGGCTTTCCGCACTGACTGATGAATTGACTCGGTAGCGTCCTTAACCTCAACCACCAAACCCTTGTGTAACCCCTGAGTCGGAGCAACCCCAACACCCAGAATTCGGAGACCTCCACTGCCATCAACATCAGCCATGATGGTGCATACCTTGGTTGTCCCAACATCAATAGCGGCAATCCTATTCCCTTTCATTCTTACCTCCCCACTTCGCGATCCGGAGCTACCAGTTACTCACCCAATTCCCTATACCTTTCTATAGACGACGTTCCACTTGCTGCACAGGTGGCTCAGAAAAGTTTTCATCTCTGGGTTTTCTGAGCGGTAAAGGTCCACCAGAAATCCATGCAAGAGTTCCCCACCGGTCATTCCCGGAGTAGGCTCTTCTGGCCCGGGCAGGTTGACGTAGACTATCTCCGTCATTACCTTGCGATACTCGATAGCAGTTTTTGCTACCCTTTCCTCTTTAGCAGCCATGAGTGACCTCCTTCCTCTTTAAATTTGCTACCC
>QLUL01000034.1 GCA_018725425.1 Chloroflexota bacterium | reverse complement strand
ACAGCTCGCATAGGCGCAAGTCCCGCATGTAGCGAGCCAGGGAACCGTTTTTGTGCTTCTCCAGTAGAGTATTGGCTAGATCGACTGACCGGAAGAAGCGTACGCCGGTTCCTTGCATACAGGCCTTAACCCCCAGGGCGGTGGCCAGGTGGGTTTTCCCCGTACCCACCGCACCCAGCATAAGCACATTCTCCCGTTTCTCCAAGAAGACCAGGTCCGTCAGCGCGGCGAGGCTGGTCGATTCCGGAAGAATGACCGTTTGAAAATCAAAGTCCTTGAGAGTCTTGAGATTGGTAAAGGCGGCTTTCTTCAACAGTTTCTTGATCCGGTTCTGCCGGCGCATTTCGAGCCTGACAGTACCGCGGTCAGGTACTGCTCCCGATCCTGAAAGTTGATCTGGTCATAAACCCGGGGCACACCCCCCAGTTTCAGTTTCTTGCAGTGGACTTTAAGCAGCTCACACGCCACCGGGACCACCTCCATCTCTGGTCAACTGGTCGTAAATGCTGATGTCAGGTGCGTAGTTAAGGATGCAGGCCGGAGTGTAGTCATCAGGTATCGTTTCTGGTATATACCCGTGGGTTTGACGATACAGCAGATGACGAACACCTCCGGCGTCATGTTCGATACCCTCTCTGGTGGCTGCTGCCACCGCGGTGGCGATCTCTTGAATCTGATATCCCGACCGGAGTAGTTCGCTAACCAGTTCGATGCGTTGCCGGCGTGCCGCCCCCTCCCGGTTGAGGAAAAACTCCCTCAACGCCGGGGGCAGGTGCTGCAGGTAGGACGAGTAGTTAAGAGCCCTTGGTTTCCGGCGGTAAATATCCAGGTAGGCCACCCAGTCAATAGCAGTCTCTTTGGTACTGTAAGGGCGACTAAGCATGCCGATGGGTTGCAGCTCCTGATTCAGGATTTCAACTTGATCCCAGTGAACCTCAAGGAGCACCTGTTGGCCTGGCCTGGCCCGGGGCACATCATAGGGATGGTTCTCAAACCGTACCCGGCAATATTTATCCACGGTGGCCGTGAGGAGGCGGACGACTTCAAAGGGCACTCCGGGAAGGGTTAGGAGCTTCGTCCGTTCCTCGGCCCACAATGCAGCAATTTCCCGGCCTTTCTCATAATGGGTACGGTACATGTCGGCTTCCGCTTTCTGCAGCAGCTCGCTGTTGAGTTGTTCCCAATCCTCGAACTGGGGCAGGGGAACAAACCAGTTACGCCGGGTGAAACCGACCTTGTTTTCCACGTGACCCTTTTCGTTGGCGCAACCGGGGTTGCAGAAGGCCGCCTCAAAGCGATAATGCAGGCAGAACCGCTCAAATATTTCGGTTAGCTTTCGATCACTTCCCTGAAGTACCTTGGCCACTGCCGCCGGCAGGTTGTCCAGCCAGATCTTCTGCGGGACCGCGCCGATATGCTCGAAAAGGCGCTTCAGGGCCTCTAAGAAGCATTCTGCGTTCTCTGCCGAAACGGCGTAGGGGAATCCGGCATTGCTGAAGGGGAAGGATAAAACCAGGCACTTGATCTCTTTGAGCTTTCCTTGCTCCACTACCTTGGCCGTGCCAAAGTCGGCATGGGCCTCCCCGCCGGGGTGCTCCAGTCTGGCATAGCGTTCCTCCTCCTGGATCCGGAGTTCGTGCTTGCGCCGGGATACATACTCGCGCACGGTGCGCTCGCCTCCCGAAAACTGGTGCTCGCTCACCAGACGATCATAGATGCGCCTGGCAGTATGTCGTTGCTTCTTTGGTGACAGGGAGTCTTCGATGAGCCAGGTATCAACGATTTCTTCGAAGGGAGCCATTACCGGTCGTTTCTTGCACCGTTGTTGTTTCAAAGGTGTGCTCCAGTCCTCCCGGTCGGCATACTTCTTAGCAGTGCGCCAGTTCAGGTCAACCGTTTCAGCGATCTCCATAATGCTCTTGTCTTTCTTATCCCGCAGGTATTTGATATACTGTATCTGGGCCATTGTCAGCATTCCTTTCCTACCTCCTGTTATCGATTCACAACAGAAGGATAGTATGTTTTGGAGTGGCTGGCAAGTCCCCCTTACTACCTCAGGTAGTATGTATTTTTAGACTGCCAAACTCTGTATTTTTATTATGCCATAAAGAAGCATGGTTAGTATAGAAATACGGCGCGCACAGTTTTAGATGTAGAGTTCCCAATTCATGCACCACTTCGGGATTTGAAGGGGTTCCTAATTCCACCACGACCCGCGCGTTTCCGCAAGCCCTTCTCTACAGTTCATGTGCTTCTAACACGAAAATCCTTCTTGACAAATAGAACGTTCGTTCTACATTATGGCGGCATGATAGTCTCGAAGGAGAGAGATCGTGTCGCTTCCCGCTGCTGTTTATTGCCCGCGAAATCCGCAGTCTTCTGATTATTACCGCTGCGTGGAGGACTATTTTGAGACCTTTCTCGGGATCTATGACGAGCATTTCTCCCAGCAGTACGGCTTCTGGAGGCCTTATGTCGGGCAGGTGATCTACCGGTATCTGGACTGCGGCGACCCGCACAAAGGCTTTGCCCGTGTGAAATGTAAAGATTGCGGCCATGAATATTTGCGGGCATTTTCCTGCAAGCGCCGCCACTTCTGTCCCTCATGCCACCAGAAGCGCGTGGTGGAGTTCGGGGGATGGCTCTGCATGGATGTTCTCAAAAAGATTCCCCACCGGCATTTCATCTTCAGCATCCCGAAGATCCTCCGCAGATATTTCCTTTATGACAGGAAGCTTCTTGCCGATCTGAGCCGTTGTGCCTGGGAATCCCTGAAGCTGTTTCTTCGGGAGGCCGTTCCGCAGAATGATCCCATCCCCGGCGCCGTCATTGCCGTACAAACCTTCGGCGATTTTCTCGGATTCAATCCTCACTGCCACATCCTCGTGACCGACGGCTGCTTCTATGGAAAAAGAGGTATGTTCCGCGTCGCCCCGCCCTTGGAGCTGAAAAAGCTGGAGGCCATCTTCCGGCACAGGGTCTTCAGGATGCTTCTTTCCAGGGGAAAGATCACAAAACAGATGATCGCCATGCTCTCCACATGGAAACATTCCGGCTTCCACGTCTTCTGCGGCAACCGCATCTCTCCAAAAGATGATACGTCCATGGAAAACCTGGCCTGTTATATCATCCGGGCGTCATTCTCTCAGGAGCGCATGCAGTATCTGGATCAGGAGGGAAAGGTTGTTTATACATCAAAGGACGGCAGGACAAACAAGAGTTTCCCGGCGCTGGAATGGCTGGCCGCCATGTGCTCGCACATCCCGAACAGGGGCGAGCAGATGGTGAAATATTACGGATACTACAGCAACGTCTCGCGAGGAAAACGCCAAAAAGAAGGTCTGGATGACGCCGTCCCCTGCATCCTCGAACCGCAAGGTGATGAAAAGGTCTTTCGGCGGAACTGGGCCAGGCTGATTCAGAAGATCTACGAGGTCGATCCCCTGGTTTGCCCGAAGTGCCAGGACGTCATGCGGGTCGTCAGCAGCATCGAAGATCCGTCGGTCATCCGGGCCATCCTCGAACAACTGGGATTATGGCTGGCCAGATCGAGGCCGCCGCCTAAAATCCATGACCCGCCAATCCGGGAAAACGCCATTTGCGACCTCCGTCTCCAAACACACAATGACGACTTCTACGGCGACCCCGAATACTCATGGGATCAATACATCTAATCATGACGCACCCTCTGTGCCAATGAGAGTGAGACACTTTCCCCCTAATAGTCCCGACTTCCTACAAAAGAGGGGATTTGGGGCAAGCTCCAGATACGAAAATCGCTAAAACCTCAATGTAGTGCCTTGGCAAAACGTAGCTAATTTCCTAAAATGTAGGAAGTCGGGAGACACTTTCCCCCTAATAGTTTAGTGTAGGGCGGGAAGGAGAGAAGTAGATGGAGAAGAAAGAAGTTATGGGAATGAATCTTAGCCCGAGAGTTGAGGAAATTCCAGTCGCCCTACGGGCTCCTTCCATTTCCTCAACTCTCGCATCGCACGGCTCCCGGGGTATTAATGCTGTTCCCGATCCCGAGGTTCCGGAGAAAGCCCGTCGCCGGAGTTATACAGCGGAGTATAAGCGACTTATCCTCCGGGAGGTCGAAGTTTGCAAAGAGCAGGGGCAAGTTGGCGCCCTTCTGCGCCGGGAAGGTCTCTATTCTTCCAATCTGACCGCCTGGCGTCGTCAAGCAGAGCGAGGCACGCTGGATGCCCTTTCATCCAAGAAGAGAGGTCCCAAGGCCCGGAAACCCGATACGTCTCTCCGCCGCATCGCAGAACAGGAAAAGGAGATACAGAAACTGCGGGCCAGGCTAAGGAAAGCTGAGCTCATCATCGATGCTCAAAAAAAATTGCCGAGATATTCCAACCCTCCCGCGATCAGAAGGACGGGGAGGACTTATGGGCATGACAGCTTCCTTAGCCAAAGACGTGGGCATCAAACCGGCCTGCGAGGCCCTGGTGGTTTCACGGGCCAGTTATTACCGATGGCAGAACCAGGGTGAGGATTCAGAGGGGAAAGAATATCTCCGTCCTTTGTCACCGTTGGCCCTGTCCCCTTACGAGCAGCAGCAGGTTCTTGATACGCTGCATGAGGAACGGTTTGTCGATAAAGCGCCGCAGGAGGTTTACGCCGCCCTGCTGGATGATGGCAGGTATATCTGTTCCGTAAGGACGATTTACCGCATTCTGGAAGCGCATAAGGAAGTCCGGGAACGAAGGAACCAACTCCGCCATCCCATGTACACCAAACCGGAACTGCTGGCAGAAGGACCAAACCAGGTCTGGTCCTGGGATATTACAAAACTCAAGGGGCCGACAAAGTGGACCTATTATTACCTCTATGTCATCCTTGACATCTTCAGCCGTTACGTCGTGGGCTGGATGGTGGCCGGAAGGGAACAAGGGACACTGGCAAAAAAGCTGATTGATCAGTCCTGTGAGAAACAGGGGATTCAATCCAGTCAACTGAGCATCCATTCCGATCGGGGTCCCAGCATGACCTCAAAACCGGTTGTTTTCCTGCTCGCTGATCTGGGGATTACCAAAAGCATTTCCCGACCTTATGTGAGCAATGACAATCCCTATTCGGAGGCCCAGTTCAAAACCATGAAATACCGACCGGAGTTTCCCGAGCGGTTCGGGTGTTCCGAAGACAGCAGGTCTTTCTGCCAGACCTTTTTCCGCTGGTACAATACGGAGCATTACCATTCCGGAATCGGCTTTCTCACGCCCGAAGATGTCCATTGCGGACGGGCGGAACAAATTATCAAAGAACGTCAGGCAGTTTTGAATGAGGCTTTCTTAAAACATCCGGAGCGCTTCAAGAGGAAGATGCCAAAACCGATGGCCTTACAGGAGGCGGCCTGGATCAATAAACCGATATCAGAAAAAAGTGATCCATTACGACAGTAAATTCTTGATGGAAGTGTCTCATTGTCATTGACAAGTTCCGCAACATCTGATAAATTAGACCCGGTACAGATCAAAGGCTTTGAAAAGAGATATGATCAAGTGATCGAAAATGGCATGGCTGAAAATCCGCCCCCTATCTCTCGGGGACAACCTGGGAGGCGGGGCAGAAAGAAACAGAGCAAGGCTAGAAACTTTTTGGACCGCTTAAATGAGCACCGCCAGAAGGCGTTAGCCTTTATGTATGATTTTAGCGTTCCCTTTGATAATAATCAGGCGGAACGCGATGTCAGGATGATGAAAGTTCAACAAAAAATCTCGGGCACCTTTCGCAGTGCTCAGGGAGCAAATATTTTCTGCCGCATCAGGGGCTACATCTCCACCCTCAGAAAGAACTCCCTTTCTGTCATCAACACCATTCAAGCTGCCTTCGAGGGGAATCCTTTTATTCCGGCATGCAGGGACCTTTGACAATGTTCTACTTTATTGGCATGATCCGACAGGCTGAATAGTTACGAGTCCAGAAATAAATTACAGGCCCACCCGTAACTGAATCGTTACTTTTAGAACCCGAGCCTATGGTCATTATTACAAAGTTCGGAGAGTCCAGCATCGATTTTAAAATCAGGGCATGGATACAGAGGTCGGCGCTGTTTTCGGCAAGGAGTGAGCTTATAAAAGGGATTAAGACTGCCTTTGACGAGGCGGGAATCGAGATACCATTCCCGCACAGGACTGTGTATTTTGGTAAAGATAAAGCCGTTGAACCACAAGTAAGAATTGGAGGTTAATGATGCTGGAACTCCTTGGAATAATACTCGCTCTTGGTTTACTTATTTATCTTGCTTATAAAGGATTAAGTGTCATCATTATATCGCCGCTGCTGGCGCTGGTGGCAGCGTCGTTTTCTCCCGGATTTCATCTGATGGGAGTATTTACAGAAACTTATATGAATGGCACAGTAGGATTTATATTATCTTTTTTTCCACTCTTTCTACTGGGTGCAATTTTTGGAAAGGTAATTGAAGTCACCGGATGTTCCAGGGCTATTGGTAATTTTATTACCGCCAAATTAGGGACCGAAAAAGCCATTCTTGCAGTGGTCTTATCCTGCGCTGTGCTCACTTACGGCGGAGTTTCCTTATTTGTAGTCGTTTTTGCCATATACCCTATTGCAGCGCATCTTTTCAGGGAAGCGCAAATACCCAAAAGACTGTTGCCGGCTGCGATTGCTCTCGGAGCTTTCTCATTTACCATGACCGCCCTTCCAGGTTCACCCCAAATTCAAAATGCAATCCCCATGCCGTATTTTAAAACAGATTTGTTTGCCGCACCAATTCTGGGTATTGTCGCCGCTCTAATAATGTTCGGCCTGGGAATGCTCTGGTTAGAAAAAAGAGCAAGGAAAGCTAAGGCATCTGGTGAAGATTATGGAGAGACTGACGCCGGGAACAATACACAAACGGACAACACAAGAATTCCCAGTTTTTCCAGGGCAGTTATTTCGATAATACTCATTCCGGTGACTTTCCTTATTCTTTCGCGCGTGATCTTTCCCATGTTCGATACGCCACAGAATGTTATTGGAATGTGGAGCCTGATCATCGCCCTTGTCATTGCCATACTGGTTACTGCTGCGCTTTATGCACGGACATTTAAATGCTGGGCAAACCTGATCAAAAGTATGGATGAAGGCGCCGCAGATTCCCTGCTGCCGATATTCAATACCGCTTCAGTAGTTGGTTTTGGTAAGGTCATCGTAACACTACCTGTATTTGCTATTATCAGTAATTCACTGATCGAAATTTCCCCAACTCCAATAATCGCTACGGCTCTTTCAACCACGGTACTTGCGGGGCTGACAGGGTCTGCGTCAGGAGGCATGGCTATAGTCCTGGGTATTTTCGGAGACCAGTTCCATAACTGGGCAATTATGGACGGGATTAATCCAGAAGTACTGCACAGGGTTTCCTCTATCGCAAGTGGGGGACTGGATACTTTACCCCATAACGGAGCCATAATTACCCTGCTTTCCATCACCCGCCTGAATCATAAGAAATCTTATTTCGACATAATGGTGGTGAACATATTCATCCCACTTATAGCCCTTTTTGTTATCCTGATCCTGGCTCATTCAGGAGTAGTTTAGTTATCAGTTCATTTGAGAGGTCGATATGCAACAAGAATGTTCAATCAGGAAAGTAGGCATTGCCTGCCAGGGTGGAGGGAGTCACGCTGCTTTTATCGCCGGAGTTCTCAAGAAAATTTTGAAAGAATTCCCGAATTTGAATAAGAAAGGCTACCAGATCATTGATTTTAGCGGGAGTTCCGGGGGCGCAATATGCGCTTTGCTTGCATGGTATGGTCTGCTGCAAAATGATGAGAAGAAAAGTATCGAGCTTTTGGACTCTTTCTGGGAAGAAATCAAGGCAAATTCCCCGTGGGATGCAGGGTTAAATTATTTTGTGACGGCAATGACAAGAATGCGTAGCAGTGGTTTTCCCATGCCGGAAATAAGTCCTTACTTCTATCCTCCTTATGGACAGGATCGTTTAAAGCAAATACTTGAACAACTGGTTGATTTTGATAAAATCCAGGAACTACTCAAAAAACCATCACATTCATCCCTGTTTGTCGGTTCTGTGGAGGTTTGTACGGGCAATTTTCGAATTTTCAAGAATGCTGATATAACTGTTGAAGCCATTCTTGCATCAACCGCTGTACCTCTTTTATTTCCTGCTATCAGGATTGGCGAACGATCATACTGGGATGGGCTTCTTTCCCATAACCCTCCTATTGAGTGTTTTGTTCATGATTTAGATCCAGATGAGTGTAAGACAGATGAAATATGGATAATCCAGATAAATCCGCAAAAAAGAAGTGAAGAACCTAAAACTGTGGAAGATATACTCGACCGGAGAAACGAACTCGCGGGTAACCTCTCACTCAATCAGGAAATAAGTTCTATTGAAGCCTTTAACCGGTGGTTGCAGGAGGGGCATTTCTCAACTGATAGATATAAGTATGTAACTATTAGAAAAATTGAACTTGACCTGGAGCTGGACTATTCTTCCAAACTGGATCGTTCTCCTGCCTTCATACGTGATCTGATGAATTATGGTGAAGAAAAAGCAGGGAGATTTTTGAAGCTTTTAAATAACATGCAGACATTTTAGAATGACATGAGGGAAAAATGGTCATCCAGCATGGGCTTCATCCTTGCATGCATTGGCTCATCTGTAGGCATAGGGAACATCTGGCGCTTTCCTTATATGGTGGGTGAGAACGGAGGCGGCGCTTTTCTTATCCCCTATCTTAATTCCCATGGTTCGCTAATATTAAAACCAATTGTAACTACTCAGCTATTTAGGCTGAAGGCTGAAGGCTGAAGTTTCCTAAAAGTCTTC
>QLUL01000339.1 GCA_018725425.1 Chloroflexota bacterium | reverse complement strand
CCGGGGCGCCGATCGGGACGACGTTGCTTATTCGGGGATCCATAAGGCGCGACCTCAAGCGGGCATCGAGGCTTTCCAACGCCGGGTTGGTTACCGTGATCACGGTAGCAAGCCGGGCATTGTATCTGTAATTGAGGATCTGATAGAGCTTCTCGCGAGCCCAGGCAGTCGCTGTTTCCATGCCCAGATCGTCGAAGATCAGCAGCGGGCTGTCCTTGATCTCCTCGATGCGTATCTCAGGTCCCCGCCTGGCATCGGTTCCGAAGGTGGGGCGCAGATGATCGAGCAGTTCCGGAACGCTGGCAAAAAAGGCCGGGCGTCGAGAGGCGATTTGGTGGTTGGCGATAGCTGCCGCCAGATGAGTTTTGCCAGACCCAGGCGGCCCCACCAGGACCAGCCAGTTCTCAGGCGATTCGGCAAACTGGCGAGCGGCCGCCAGGGCCATCTTAAGGCTCTCTCTTTGCTCCCTATCGGCATTCATCCCCTGAATATCGAAGGTCTTGAAGCCCATAGTGCGGATTATCTCCTCGCTCAATCCGCCGATAGACTCAAAAAGCGGCGGGCTTTCCTTCCTCAGCTCCAATTGACGGGACAGTTCCGGAGTGCGCAGGCGGGTTTGCAGGCGTTGGTCAAGGGTACTCAGAGTTATTGTGGTAACTACGGTGGCAAGCTCAGCATTGAAGCGATGATTCAGCACCTGGAAGAGCTTCTCCTCAGCCCAGGGTGTGCTGCTGTGGGTTCCCAGGTCATCGAGGATGAGCAGTGGTGTATTCTTCACCCGTTCGAAGAGATCGTCGTAGCTCACGTCGCTGGTGGGGCTAAACGTGGTGCGTAGATGATCGAGAAGATCCGGGACGATGGCCCAGAAGATCGCTATTCCCTGCTTTAGGCAATGATTGGCGATGGCGGCTGCCAGATGTGTCTTGCCACAGCCACTGGGACCGGTGAGCACCAACCACCCATGCGGATTATCGGCGAAGGCTTTGGCTTCATCGTAACAGGATTTGAACTGCCGCTGCTGGTTCGGGTCGGCATCCAGCCCCTGGGGCTGCAGATTATCAAAGGTCAGTCGTGTCAGCGGCCCCAGGTTGCTGTACCGCTCGAGCCTCTGGGCCCGATCGCTGGCGAATTCCCTCAGGCTGCACTCGCAGGGGAATGACCTCCCGAAATCAGGGTGTTCCACCGGGACATCCAGGACCACCCACCCGTGACCCCTGCATGTAGGACATACCTGGATCTCCTCATTTCCTGGTGAGATGCCTATACTTTTGGATATACTCTTTGGGACTAATGTCCTCTTTAGGACTCTCCCTAGCTGTTCCATAATCCTTTCCCCGTGATGCCCATCGCTCCAGGATTCTGCTGATATAACGCCAGTTACGCTTGTTGAGTCTGACCGATTCCCTGAAGGCATCCTCGATCCACGAGGCGGGATACAGCTTCTCTGCCTCCTTCAGATCCTCAGCGATCAAAGGGGTGAGAAGTCCGATGTTTTGTTCGTAGA
>QLUL01000338.1 GCA_018725425.1 Chloroflexota bacterium | reverse complement strand
AGAGACTGGCCCGGTGGATCAAGATGGCCCAGGAAAGGGTTGCCTTCCAGGGGCTGCCTGCCCGAATCTGCTGGCTGGGCTACGGAGAACGGGCTCATTTCGGGCTGGTAATCAATGAAATGGTGGCTCGAGGTGAACTGAAGGCCCCCATAGTGATCGGGCGAGATCACCTGGATACCGGCTCGGTGGCATCACCCAACCGGGAGACCGAGGGGATGAAAGACGGTAGCGATGCGGTTGCTGATTGGCCCATTCTCAATGCACTCATCAATGCCGTAGGCGGGGCTAGCTGGGTGGCGGTTCATCACGGTGGTGGTGTGGGCATCGGCTATTCTATCCATGCCGGAATGGTTATAGTTGCCGATGGCACACCTCGGAGCGGTGAATGTCTGAGGCGGGTGCTCACGACCGACCCCGGGATGGGGATACTGCGCCACGTCGATGCTGGATATGATATCGCTGTGAAAGTAGCTAGAGAAAAGGGCGTTAGAATTCCGATGATGAAGTGATTACGAATACGGTGAGGTTATAGGTGATAGGTCATAGGCGATGGGGGTTATGACCTTGCAGGAGAAGGTCTATGGCAAAAATTATTGAATGTGTGCCAAATTTCAGTGAGGGGCGAAGTAAGGAGGTTGTCGAATCAATCGTCGACGAGATACGGGGAATCGAAGGGGTTAAATTATTAGACTACTCCATGGATGAAGACCACAATCGCTCTGTAGTTACCTTTATTGGAGTTCCTCGGGGGGTGCAACGGGCGGCAATAAGCGCTGCAATCAAGGCCGCAGAGTTAATTGATATGGAAAAACATACCGGAGGGCACCCCCGGTTAGGGGCAACGGATGTAATCCCCTTTATTCCCATCAGGGAATCCAGTATCGAAGAATGCGTGGAGATTGCCCGGGAAGTTGCCCGGGAAATTGCAGAGAGGCTTTCGATTCCCACTTTCCTCTACGAAGCGGCAGCAACCAGACCGGAACGTAAGAATCTGGCTAATATCAGAAAAGGTCAGTATGAGGGAATGAAAACCAGGATCAAGGAGGAGGGCTGGGAGCCCGATTTCGGACCGAGGGAGGTTCATCCCAAATCGGGCGCTACTGTAGTCGGAGCCAGAATGCCCCTGATTGCCTTCAATGTCAATCTGGGAACGTCTGATATCAATATCGCCAAAAAAATAGCAAGGGTTGTAAGGGAGGGGGGCGGCGGTTTGAAGAACGTAATGGCAATGGGGGTTATGCTGGAGGAAAAGAATATCGCCCAGGTCTCCATGAACATGATTAACTACCGGCAGACACCCTTATACCGGTCTTATGAAATGGTAAAGATGGAAGCCAAAAGGTATGGCGTACCCGTTATAGGAAGCGAGATCGTCGGGCTTACCCCGGTTGATGCCCTGGTTGATGTGGCAGAGTATTATCTTCAACTGGAGGGATTCTCCAGGGAACAGATATTGGAGAGTCATCT
Source organism: Chloroflexota bacterium (assembly GCA_018725425.1). Classification (GTDB taxonomy): domain Bacteria; phylum Chloroflexota; class Dehalococcoidia; order SZUA-161; family SpSt-899; genus BS503. Next base: position 54 of record QLUL01000338.1, on the reverse strand, counting down.
CTACGAATAGGACTATGAAAGCCGATTTGGTGATCAGAAATATCGGACAACTGG
>QLUL01000337.1 GCA_018725425.1 Chloroflexota bacterium | reverse complement strand
CCTTCCCTGACCTCCCGGGTCAGGTTGAGGCCCTCTCCTTCCTTTTCCAGTACCTCTACCACCCGAACGCTCTGTATGTTGTGGCTAAAGCCCCCGGGGTATATCTCGTTTAGAGCATCCTCTCCAACGTGCCCGAACGGGGTGTGACCCAGGTCATGTCCCAGAGAGATGGCTTCGGCGAGATCCTCATTGAGGTTCAGCGCCCGGGCGATGGTGCGAGCGACCTGAGAAACCTCGAGGGTATGGGTGAGCCTGGTTACATAGTGATCCCCTGGGGGGGCGATGAAGACCTGAGTCTTGTGCTTGAGGCGGCGAAACGCCTTAGAGTGAATGATGCGGTCTCGGTCACGCTGAAACTCGGTGCGCATCGGGCAAGGTTCTTCGGGACGATCCCGCTGCGCCAGCTTGCTCTTTGCCGCATAAAGGGAAAGGCATTCCTCCCGCCCCTCCAGCCACAGGCGAATGGTATTGCGATCCATATTTGGATTCTTTTTAATTATACCACAATACCGAGTTCCGAGGACAGAGATCGCTGAGCTGATAAATTAAGATAAATTGAGATTTATGGTTCGACAAGCTCACCACTCTATCAATCTCTATCGAGTCTCTACGAATCTCCGAACACATCTGCGTGCTCTGCGGTGAAACAAATGAACTTTGAACCTGTGTGGTATAATAGATTCATCGAGGGCAAGATGAATTGGAAGACTCTTAAGGAGGCGAGAAGGAAACTCGCTGGAGAACAGGGCACCATCTTCAAGGATTGGGGCGGCAGGATTCACATCGCTCTTATCTATCCTGGTTCCTACTCCTCGGGTATGTCCAATCTGGGATTTCAGACTATCTATGGATTCCTGAATCAGTATGACCGAATTGTGTGTGAAAGGGCCTTCTATGACGGATGTGAGCCGCTTTCATTGGAATCACAAAGGCCCTTGCATGATTTTGATATCCTTGCATTCTCCTTTTCCTACGAGCTCGATTATTTTAGCGCAGCACACCTCCTGAAATCAAGTGGTATCCCCATCTTCGCCTCTGATCGCGGCGAATACTACCCATTGCTAATCGCTGGAGGCGCGGCGGTAACGGCGAATCCAGAACCGCTGGCTCCGCTCATTGACTGCTTTGCCATCGGAGAAGGCGAGACTATCCTTCCTCAGATGATGCGAGTTATACTGGATGACATGGAGCTCCCCCGGCATGAATTACTGCGCGAACTGTCCGTATTGCCAGGGATCTATGTTCCCAGCATGACCGATGGTCCGATAGCTCGCCAATCGGCTCCAAATCTCAGCGATTTTCTCACTGGCTCCGTGGTATTAACTCCGGATACTGAGTTTGGTGATCTGTATCTCATGGAGATCGCCCGGGGATGCAACCGGGGCTGTCGATTCTGTCTTGCCGGTTACCACTTCTGCCCCATGCGCCATCGCCCGCTGGAGAATCTGCTGGAGCAGGCGAGGCAAGGGTTGCGATATCGGAAACGGCTGGGGTTGGTGGGTGCTGCCATCACCGACCATCCCCAGATCGATGAGCT
>QLUL01000336.1 GCA_018725425.1 Chloroflexota bacterium | reverse complement strand
CGAGCGACGGACTCTCTCCAATGTTTACCCCCAGCATAACCACGCCTCGATCGGCGAAGTCATTGTAGGCGGCTATGAGATGAGGCTTCTCAGCACGGCAAGCGGGACACCATGTCGTCCAGAAGTTAAGCAACACCGCCTTTCCTCGAAGGTCATGGAGGGAAATGTCCTGCCCATCAAGGGTGGGAAGAGTAAAATCGGGAGCCAATTTCCCCATCTGCGGGCCCGTCTGCATCTCAGGGGGTTCGTCCTGCACGGGTGGTGCTGGATCCGGACAGCCAGTAGCAACCAGACTGATGGCTACCAACAACAGTGCCAGCGGAATTAACAACCTTTTCTTTTTCACCGATTTACCTCCTGTATAGCCACAGAGTTCACAGAGAACTCCGAGGAAAGTCGATTTTGGAAAATCGACCTACTATTGAAATCTGTGATCTCGGTGTGCTCTGTGGCCTTTCTCGTGTATTGCGATCTCAAACAGTGCTTACAAGATGAGCCAGGCGAGGCGATCAAAGAAAATAAGCGCCCCTACCAGTATCAATAGCAGCCCGCCGATCAGAGAGACCAGAGGGGTGTAGCGGCCGAACCGCTTCAGGCGCGAGACCATCGGGCCGATGGCCATGCTGATAATCACGAATGGAAGCCCCAGACCGGAGGAATAACTGATGAGCAGAAATGCCCCCTGCCAGGCGGTCTCCGAAGTGGCCGCAAGTGTAAGAATTCCCCCCAGTATCGGGCCGATGCAGGGCGTCCAGCCCAGCGAAAAGACCGCCCCGATAAGAAAGGAGCGGGTATACCCGATCTTCCCCCCAGAGGCATGGTGCAGGCGTTGCTCATAGTTCAGCCAGGGGATTTTCAGGCTTGCCAGAAGAAAAAGTCCGAAGAATACGAGCAAGCCCCCAGCTATCCTGTGCAGCGTCTCCAGATGGGCTCCGATGGCGAACCCCGTGAGTCCGGCAGCCGCTCCCAGGGCAATAAATACTATTGAAAACCCGGCTACGAAGACCAGGGTATGGAAGAGAGGGGTGCGAAATCCCATCTCTGTGTTGCGATCGAGCACCGAGACGCCGCCCAGGGTCGCCAGATACACCGGCACCAACGGCAACACACAGGGAGAGAGGAAGGAGATAACCCCCGCCCCGAAGGAAATGAGAAGTGAGATTTCAGACATTGCCAAGGCTCACGGCCTTATTGTGGCCGTGCTCAGCGAGGGCACATTTCCCGCAGGAAGTTGAAGATGCTGCCGAGAACACCCCGTGTTCCAATATCGGTGCTCCCACACCTGGGACAGACCGTCTCCGACCTGGCTTCGCAGCCCCAAGGATTTGCTTCCTCAAACCTGGTCTCGCACTGGTGACATACGTATTTCTTGAGCGCTGGCATTTTGAAACCTCCTCACCTGGCTCTTTCCTCCTGGATGGTTGCCACGCCCCCGCCGGTCTGATCTCTTCATACTATCTCATCTGGTAGTTGGCAACTTGAAACAGCGCTGCCTGGGCCATCTTTTGAGCGAAATCCTACTATCCCCTCCTGCGAAATTGAAG
>QLUL01000335.1 GCA_018725425.1 Chloroflexota bacterium | reverse complement strand
GCAGTATCGGCAAAGGCAGTGAATATCAGCACCTTGCGATTTGGGCGGCCTTGCTTGTCGGTTGTGGGGTGCTTGACCTTCTCTGCTATCAGTTCTTTCAACTCGGTCAGCTTAGCGTCACGTTCTTCGTTGACATCGCGGGCTGAGCTATAGAGAATTTGCAATCCCTCGAGGTCTCGTCTCAGGTCCTTCTGCCAGGCACCGATATCGAGGTGTGCCATCCGATAGGTAAACTTCTTACCCACCTGCATGGCTTCTTGCAGCTCATCATCATCCAATGCCTCGATTATCAGATCGTCAAAATCGAGGTCTGGATTTTCAGTGCGAAATTCTTTAAAGCGTTCAATACGCTGCTGCAATGCCTCGATCTTTTCAATTGTTCGTTTCATGGTGAGCGCAAAAGAGTGTATCGAGCTTTCCAGGCGCTTGAGGAAGTTGACCTTCATCATACCGATAAGATAATGCTCACGGTCGCTTTGACGGAAATGTCTTACGGCTGCTTCGTCGTACCGAGCCTGATATTCAGGCAAGACATATTTTGATGGATTGAACAGCGAGAGTTGATAATTGGAGATCTCATCATTGAGCCTGTCATAAGACATGAAGCGACCCATCATGTCGATCTCGGCGACCCTGGAAACGGGTTTGAGTCGCTCGGGGAAGCCGCCCAATTGAGTTATCGAGTCGCTGTAATACTTCTGGATATGCTTGCGAGAACGGGCAATGGTCAACGCATCGAGCAGTTTGAAGAAAGCCGAAGTTAGCTTATCCAGAAGCTCGATGGTTTGATGTGCTTTACCCTTTTTAGCCCATTCGGTGAAGGTGCGCTGGGCAATAGCCAGGGTATCTCCAATGCTGGCAATTCCCAATGAAGCGTGAAAGGCATCTTCCCTTCCTTCGGTCAGGAAATAAATCTGGTTGCGCAGGTCCTTCAAGTTAGTGTTAACCGGCGTGGCCGAGATGAGGAGGACTTTGGTTTTGATGCCGCTCTGGATAATATCCTCCATCAAGCGTTCGTAACGGCTCTTGCGTATTACATTCCCGTCTTCATCACGCTTTCCCCTGGTGTTATTGCGGAAATTATGCGATTCGTCAATGACTACCAGATCATAATTTCCCCAGTTAACCGTTGCGAGATTGATATCGGCTGTCCAGCCACCGTCACGACTCAAGTCGGTGTGGGATAAAACGGTATAGCTAAAACGATCTTTAAGAAACAGGTTGAGCTCACTGTTGTTTTGCGCCTGATGCACTGTCCAGTTGTCGCGCAGCCTCTTGGGACACAAGACAAGCACTTTGTAATTCAGAAGCTCAAAATACTTTATGATAGCCAGGGCCTCGAATGTTTTGCCCAAACCAACACTGTCAGCGATAATGCAGCCATTGTGGTTGAGTATCTTGTTGATCGCCCCTTTGACGCCGTCCTTTTGGAACTCGAATAGAGCGTTCCAAATGTCTGTGTCAACAAGCTGGCTTCTCTCACTGAGCAAATCGCTTCTGGTCTGGTCGTCTAGAAACTGCTCGAAGATGTGAAAAAGGGTTTTG
>QLUL01000334.1 GCA_018725425.1 Chloroflexota bacterium | reverse complement strand
CGACATCGCTCACACCGATGCACGGTTTCGCGAGTTCTTCCGCCAGCTTGAACACCACAAAGAGAAGGCCTGCCTGTGGCAGTGGTCATCAAGGGTTTAAAGGGCATGCCCGCCCCGTCAAATGGGATTTGATGGGGCCCGTCCGCTGGATAGACAGATTCAGACGCGAGAATATGCCCTGTACAACTAAGAGGATGACAGATGGAGCTTCACTGGAGTATTGAACAGGCTCGCTTGTATCAGCTTTGGGCGGTCGGTTTGCACGGAAGGGTGTACGAGAAAGGAACCGCTGGGATCCGCGCGGAGCTCATGCCAGCGCTCCTGGAATATAATCCCGGCATTCGTGAGAGCCTGTCTCGCGCCGCCCGCACGGTTGCTGCTGATATTGCTCACCTGGACGAGGAGGTGGCAGGGCTCTGGGGCTCTGTAGTGGTCGAACGATCGGACGGGGTAGCCCTGGGCAATAGAGAGTTTTCCGCCCTTTCCCTGGCGCTCCAGCGGCATCTGTTGCGCTCGGTCCTGGGACGATTGCTGGGGGACCTGCGAGATATTGAGTTAGTTCACATCGAGGGTCTGCTCAAGGTCATGGTAAGGCCGGCGGGTAAGAGGCTCTCCCTGCCCGGCGGGTTGGCATTTCATGGCAGCTACACTGAAAGCCTTATCACCAGAACGAAGGATGCCCCCTGTCCCTTGCCGCCGCTTACAGGGGAACACCACTTGGCTATCCCCGGCGAAACCATGCTGCCAGGCTGGCGGGTCAGAGCAAGGGTTATCGAAAGCAAGCCATGTCCCGTCGATGATGCCGGCTATAATCACGCCCCCAGAACCGAAGACTTTGGGGGGGGCCTGTAATTGGGGGCAAAGATTCTTGTCGGACATCATACAAAGCTTGCCTCGATTTCGATCTTACCGGCACACAGCTCGTTGTCAGAAGCCGCCGTGATGGCGACAGGTTCCAGCCACTGGGCATGGATAACTCGAAGAAGCTGCAGGACTTCATGGTGGATGCCAGGATCCCCCGTTTCTGGCGGGACCGCGTGCCACTCGTCTGTGCTGGAGAGCGGATTATCTGGGTGGTAGGCTGGCGCATCGACCACCGCGTGAGGGTGACCGACTCTACCAGGCGAGTCCTGCGCCTTGAGTTTGAGAGGATATGAGACTGGGTAGTGTAACATTGTGGCGGGGAACCCGTTGGGGCACATATTGCCAAACCTTGAAAGATGAATCATTATATAAGGCAAGGGTGCTTGCTGTGAGAGATAATGCCAGCGAAACGTCAACTCTTCAACATGCTATCAATGGCTAACGAGCGGGCAATTGCCCCACCACTTCACGGATTGAGGTATTTGGAAGCGATGAGCGGGTAACTCGTCCATCGCTTCACGGATTCAGGTATTTGATAACACTGGGACATAAATCAACAGAAAAGGAGGATAGCGTAACGAATGTTTTCTAGGACAGGTGCCACATCGTCGGAAAACAATCCACTCATTACAGCCAAAGGGGTCCATAAGACTTATGGTTCAGTACGTGCTTTGAAAGGTGT
>QLUL01000333.1 GCA_018725425.1 Chloroflexota bacterium | reverse complement strand
CGATGTAGCCCAAGAAAGCCACCAGAGTCCCGACGGCATACGGCTCTAAGATGACGGTATATTCGCCCGGCTCAAGCGAGATAGGGGTTGTGCTACGGAGACATTTACTAATCGCCTCATCGGCCAGCATTTGAGGGACGATATCGGCGACATCCCTTGAGCGGTGATTAGCATACCCCGAGGCATCATTGTCGCCCGTGACCACCAGGTTGAGTTCGGCCTGTGTTAGCCTTTGCTCCGCCCAGAGCCCCAGGGAGTTAGCAACGATGAGATCGGTTGTTCCTGTGGAGAAGGCCCCTGAGGCGATGACACCATTCTTTTGTGCCTCGCTGATAATTTGTCGGACTGCCTCTGCCCTCTCCATGGGGGAAAACTTAGCGCTACGCTCGACAAATGTATCTACCTTAGCGTATTCAGCAGGCGAGGGCAGGGACCTGAAATGAGGGTTTTCAGGCTGAGTTTCGGCAATCTCCAATGCTTTATCCACCGCTGTCTTTAGTGATTGCTCATCAAGCCTGTTGGTGGAAACTGAACCTATTCTTTTCTCCGAAGCCACCCTTATGGAGACGCTGGCATCTCGTTCCGCCACGTTTTGATGGATGAAATTGTTGGCAAATCTGGTTAACGCTGAATCCTCTCCGATATAGAGAATTTCAGTCTGATCAGCCAGTGAATAATCTAGAATTTCTGCGAGTAGGGCTTTGATCATCTCTTCATCACCCCCACTCTTATTTCCCGGAATCTGGCTGGAGCCGTTCCGTGTCCCACATGCATCATCTGGGAGGGCTCTCCTTTGCCGCAGTTCGGCGTTCCCCACATCCGCCAGTGGGCTTTATCACAGACAGCATCACATGAACCCCAAAACTGGGGTGTAATCCCGGTATAGGTGGGGTTCTTGATTATTCCGCCAAGCTTGCCGTTCTTGATCTCCCAGCCTATTTCCGTCCCGAATTGGAAGTTCAGCCTCTTATCGTCAATGCTCCAACTGCGATTGGTCTCTATGTAGATGCCCTCGTCGGTATCAGCAATCAGATTCTCAAGCTTCCAGTCTCCGGGCTCCAAATTGATGTTGGTCATTCTAACGAGGGGTATCCTGTTCCAGCCGGAGGCTCTCATTGTGCCATTGCTCTGCTGGTCTAGCCTAGCTGCTGTTTCTCGAGAGGTGAGATACCCGACAAATATCCCGTCTTTGACGATCGGTATCCTCTGGGCTGCCACACCCTCATCATCGAAGCCGAATGTCCCCAGGCCGCCGGGAACGGTGGCATCGGCAACGATGTTGACTACCTCGGAGCCATAGCGGAAGTTGCCCAGCTTCTCCGGCGTCAGAAAGCTTGTTCCGGCATAGCTTGCCTCGGTGCCGAAGACCCTATCGAGCTCAATGGGATGCCCGCATGATTCGTGCACCTGCAATGCGAGCTGAGAACCATCGATGATCAGAGTAGTTACCCTTGAGGGGCACTGCGGAGCGGCCAACAATTCCACTGCCTGGGAAGCCACCCGGGGAGCATTCCCCACCAGATCAAGGGACTCGATGAACTCATATCCGG
>QLUL01000332.1 GCA_018725425.1 Chloroflexota bacterium | reverse complement strand
GATTTTTTGAAGCTATGGCACAGCCAACTGCGTAACTCCTGATCCCGTAAGCGGGATAAGCCCAGCCGTAAGAGCAAGCCGAAAGTTGTATTGCAAGTCTGACCCTACGAAGTGTGAATAACCTCGAAGCAGAATGCCAGGGTTAGTTGCTGTAGACAATCTCTACTTCTGGTATTTCTCCTGGCAACCTTCATCCCACCGCTGCAATCCGCAGCCGATGCACGGCCCTGAACAACAATTAAGGGTTTCCTCTCCCGCCAGGGCGCGCTGGTACTCGCATTTGAGGAAGTTGATACTGACGCCGGTATCGATGTGAGACCAGGGAAGAACCTCATCCAGTGAGCGCTCCCGGATGTATGCCTTTGGGTCGATGCCGCATTCATCGAAGGCCTGCAGCCATTTTTCATAGTCGAAGATGTCACTCCAGGCATCAAAGAGGCAGCCCAACTGCCAGGCGCGGAGAATCACCTGCCCCAGGCGACGGTCTCCCCGGGACATCACCCCTTCAAGCAGGCTCACCCTGGGATCGTGCCAAGATGGGCTGGCACCGGCTTTCTGAAGCCCGCGACGCAGGATCTGATGCTTCGAGAGCAGTTCCTCCTCCGGGTTCTGCGCCACCCATTGAAATGGCGTGTGGGGTTTGGGAATGAAGGTAGCAACGCTCACGCGGATGTTTGGGCTCTTGCCCGCTGCCCCCTTGATTTGTCTCACTCGGCGAACGAGATCAACGATGCCCAGGACATCGTCCGCCGTCTCGGTGGGCAGGCCGATCATGAAATACAGCTTGAAGCTGCGCCAGCCCCGATCCAGTGCCAGCTCAATGGTTTGCACCGGATTGCCCCCGGAAATGCCTTTATTGATCACCCGGCGAAGACGATCGGTTCCCGCCTCCGGGGCAAAGGTGAGGCTTGCCTTGCGCTGATCCCGAATGGCGTTGGCCAACTCTACGGAGAAGGAATCCGGCCGCAGGCTGGGAAGCGAGAGATTGAGATGCCTCCCCCGGTAGCGGTCTGACAGAGACCCAACCAGTTCAGCGATGCCCGAATAGTCGCTGGTGCTGAGGGAGAGCAGCGAGATTTCGTCATAGCCGCAGTTAGCCACCAGTTCGTCCACGGCCTGGATTACCTCCGCCACCGGTCGTTCTCGCACCGGCCGATAGATGATGCCTGCCTGGCAGAAGCGGCACCCCTGCGGGCAGCCGCGCTGAATCTCTACTGCTCCCCGGTCATGGATTATCTCAACGAAGGGAACAATGGGGCGGGTCAGCGGAGGCGGGAGCTTACTAATGCGCCGCTCTATCGAGCCCTTTGCCTGCGGCACTTCGGGAATGATGGATGCAAAGCTGCCATCGGCGAGGTATTGAGCTCGATACAAACCGGGGACATAGATGCCGCGGATTTTGGAGAGCTCACAAAGCAATTCCCTCTTTCCACCATTGACGGGCAAGATGCCCGTTCTACCATTATTCCAGCGACGAAAAGCCTGGACCAATTCCAGGATCACCTCCTCTCCCTCGCCAACGACGAAGAGGTCAATGAAATCGGACATCGGTT
>QLUL01000331.1 GCA_018725425.1 Chloroflexota bacterium | reverse complement strand
AGATCGAGAGGCGTTGGCGACAACTAATTTAAAAATCGAGGAGTTAGTGGAGTTAGAGATTCTGATTAACAAGGTGGCCCAAACAGAGCAGAACAAGCACCGAATACTAGATGATCTGTTCAGTGAGTTTAGCTTATGCCTCTTCAAAGGCACTCAAGAAGAGGCATATGAGTGCTACCACGAACATTATTTGTTTCGGGAGGGTATCACTGTTGAGGATGTGCACGAATACCTAATCGAGCTTCTGGCCAAGCAGCGTGGAGAGCCGTGTCCGATTGGCGAAGGCCAGGAAGTCAATCGCTAGAAAAATTAAGGAGATTTATGGGTGATAAAAAGATTGTATAGGAAGTTATTCACCGATCACTCTGCCCTCCAGGGATATATTGCTCATATCCCTCATGGAATCGTAAACGTGTTCCTGGCCGTTTACGTGTGTTGGTCTGTTGCCTTATTGTTTGGAGGAGGTTACCTTGTTATGCAATACTGGCAGAAGTTTCAAAGCCACCCTGTGGATGCCAATGATGTAGCTGGATGGCTGGTCGGAATGATTATCGGTTCGGCAATTTACATAACAGTCTTATAGGGTTCGAGCGGTGAAGATTACTGATAGGGATGCTGCTTTAATTATGCTCCTTCTAGGGATAAGTAAACCTGTCTGGGAAAATAGCTGTCTTTCGATGGAGGAACATTTGTTTACTCGGAGTGATGTGCATGATTTACTCGGGCGACTATTGGCTTTTCGGATGAAGGTTTCGGCGGCAAAGAAATGATTTGACTTCTTCCCTTCCTCCTTTTCTTCGAGGGCTCCGGGTTCGCCTCCCCGGAGCCCTCTGCTTTTGCGTTAGGAAACCCTTGCTTTGACGGCGGGATGTCCGGATGATTAAGCAGCCTTACGGAAACCCACGAAATGATTTTACGGGCGTATTTTTCGATCCTGGGGCGATTTAGATACGAAAATTGATCTTTTCTTTTCTGCCTCTTTGCCTTTTTTAAGCCTCGGAGTCACTGATTTTGAGAGCACCCTCCACACGAGGCCCTATATTCGGAATCTGGGCAAGTAATCTATCATAGTAGTAGTGAAGCACGGGTTTGATTGGCCTGTGATCCTCTTCCCTAAACTTAACAAATCTTCGTATAAGTTTTGTTTTGAAAAGGGGCTTGACAAGGGCAATAGGATATGATATGATAATAGTAGAAGCCCACCAGGAAAGGGGGCAGAAGGAAAGGAGGAGAAATGAGCTGGCGAAACCATAGCACCCACAAAGAGGAGACAAAGGCAATCAAAGTAGCGCTCAAGGAGGCAGGGATACCGTTCACGAAGGTAGGGCATGGGACAGGATCGGGTTGGTCATGGCTAAAAATATACCTGGGAACTCGTGAAAATTATAACAAGCATGGGGATCATGCCTTGGCAATTGCTCGGCGGGTGACCGGGCGAAAGGGAGACTACAACGGGGAGACATTGGTTTTAGCGCAACGAGGCTAAGAAGAAGGAGGAGAAAATGGAAAAGGCGAGAGGGAAAATCGCACTTCAGAGGGAAAAGAAGGATCAGGGGA
>QLUL01000330.1 GCA_018725425.1 Chloroflexota bacterium | reverse complement strand
CTCCTGAATTCTGGATAGTGTATCTTTCTCCCCGGCGTTGTATAATGGATGAAAACAGTTCAAATGGAGGAAGACTAATGTTGATCACCGAACGCTATAAAGACCAAATTCATGGTGTCCTCTCCTGCTATGACCGGGTTGTCCTCCGGGGGACTCTTCCTGGTTGGAACTATGCTCAAGGCATGACATCTTTTCTGTATGCAAACCAAATCAGAATCTTTGATTATCCCTCCTTTGCGCAACTCCTGAGAGGGGAAATCCGAGACAATGCAGAACAGATTGCCGCAGAGAACGGATTGGAGATAGAATATATTCGGAAAATAAAAGCCTTTCGCAAGGAAGACCGCATTCAGGATATCGTGAAAGAACGGGGAACCCATCCTGGCCTGGTACATATCTTCTCGGCGATGGAAACCTGTACAAGTTACAAACCCTGGCATGACAAGAAAACCGGAAAAACCTTCCTCAAGCCTGACAGCGGCAAATGTCTCCACTATTACTTCTATTTCATCGATCGAGAGCTGGGATTATGTTATCTGCGTGTCCCGACCTGGTGCCCCTTCCAACTCCAGTTCTATTTCAATGTGCACAACTGGTTAGCCACGAAACTCAATAAACACTCCATCCCTCATGTTCTAAACGACAATACCTTTCTGGAAATCGACGACTTTGAGAAAGCACAAAAACTCTCCGATAGCATCAGGGTAGAAGACCTGCATCAGGTGTTGGATATCTTTGCTCAGCGATATTGCCCCTTTATCAAGCGCTATGGTTTTTCTTATCACTGGAGTATCATACAGGTAGAATATGCCACCGACATCATCTTCAAGAAACAGTCTGACCTCAAACTACTCTATGAACCTCTTGTCAGATGTGCTATCCACTCAGTCAAGCCGGATAACATCGCCTCCTTCCTGGGGGGGAAACTCCACTGGAACTACCAGGGCGAAATGGGAAATAACTTCAATACCCGCATTCTCGGAACGAGGATAAAACACCACATGGGTGCACTCTCCATCAAGATGTATGACAAGTTCGGTCTCATTCTCCGAATCGAAACCACGGTAAACAATGTTTCCCAATTCAAGCACTACCGTGAGGTTGACCACCGGGATGGAACAAAGACCAAAAAGATAGCCCAGATGAAAAAGAACATCTACAGTCTCTTTCCCCTTGCTGGCTTACTCAAGGCCTCCAACCACCGTTATCTGGAGTTCATCTCTACCCTCTCCGACCCCACTCAGGGGATCAAGAAGTTGAACATAGTTTCTCAGACCATTGTATCTGAAGATCGGACCTACAAAGGGTTCAACTTCTTCGATGAAGACGACCAGAAGCTATTGACCGTTATTGCCCGGGGTGAGTTCAACATCACCGGATTCCGAAACCAGTCCCTGCAACAATTCTTCCCTGATAAAAGCCCATCTACCATATCTCGAATCCTCAAGCGATTACGGGCCCATGGTCTGATAAAGAAAGTCGCACACACATATAAGTACTACCTCACCACACTGGGAAAGGCCGTTATTGCGCTTGGCCTGAGATTGAAAGAGCTTTTT
>QLUL01000033.1 GCA_018725425.1 Chloroflexota bacterium | reverse complement strand
AACTATTTACCTTATAATATAGCACCAACTCACCTTTTGTCAAGGGGGACTCCTTGCCTGCCGGGTGAATCCTGTCTTGCTCTCAGCCAGCGGGATTTGCTATACTAGCCATACAAGTAGAGAGTAAGCATTTAGCAGTAGCGCCGGGGTTCATCCCCGGCCGGAGGAAGCGGGGGATAAGCCCCCGCGCTACGACTCAGATATGAAGTACGAGACCGTCATCGGCCTGGAGGTTCATGCCCAGTTGCTGACCCGCAGCAAGATGTTCTGTGGCTGCCGCACCGACTACGCCGATTCCTTACCCAATACCCATGTATGCCCTGTTTGTTTGGGTATGCCGGGTGTTCTGCCCACCATAAATGGTCAGGCGGTGGAATATACCGTGATGACGGCGCTGGCACTAGACTGCACTATTGCCGTTTGCAGCAAGTTCGATCGCAAGAATTATCCCTACCCTGATCTGATGAAGGGCTATCAGATTTCCCAGTACGATGTGCCTCTCTCACATCACGGGTGGCTGGAAATAGAGGTCAATGGTAGGAAAAAGAGGATCGGGATCACCCGTGTTCACCTGGAAGAGGACGTAGCCAAGCTCTTGAACCGCACCGATCCCTCGGGGGAAACCTATAGTCTGGTGGATGTCAACCGTGCCGGCGTGCCGCTTATGGAGATCGTGAGCGAGCCTGATCTCAGTTCTCCCGATGAGGCGCGTCTGTGCTTGATGAGGTTACACAGTCTGCTGCGCTATCTGGGGGTCTCCACGGGGAACATGGAGGAAGGTAGTTTCCGCTGCGATGCCAACATCAGTCTGCGCTCAGGCCAGCAGTCTTTCCCCAAGGTCGAGGTGAAGAACATGAATAGTTTCAAGTCGGTTTACCTCGCTCTAAGATACGAGGAGGAGCGGCAGCGGAAGGTGCTTGAGGAGGGCGGCTCACTGGTACAGGAGACCCGTGGCTGGGACGATGACAAAGAAGTCACGGTGGCCCAGCGGAGCAAGGAGTATGCCCATGACTATCGCTATTTCCCGGAGCCTGACCTGCCACCTTTGATTTTAGGCTCTGAGTGGGTCGAGGGGATAAGGGCCAAACTGCCCGAGCTACCGGTTGCCAGGCGAGATCGTTTTATGGTACAATATGGGCTGTCAGCTTACGATGCTGACTTGCTGACGAGTGCCCGTGATTCTGCCGATTATTTCGAGTCTTGCCTAAAGACGAGTCAAGAGTCTAGAGTCAAGAGTCTAGAGTCCCCCTCCCTGCCCCACCGGACTCTGGACTCCAGACTCCAGACTCCAGACTCCCGACTAAGATGGCGAGCCAAGGCCGTTGCCAATTGGATGCTGGGAGAGTATCTTCGCCTGCTTAACCTTGAGACGAGTCAAGAGTCAAGAGTCAAGAGTCAAGAGTCGAGGGGAGGGGGACTCCAGACGCCAGAGTCCAGACTCCAGACTCTCAAGATCACCCCGGAGCATTTGGCCGGGATGCTTGACCTGATAGAGCAGGGCATCTTAAGCACCACCCTGGCGAAACAGGTGTTTGAGGAGATGTTCCACAGCGGCAGGCAAGCAGCTCAGATCGTGGCCGAGAAAGGGCTCACGCTCATCAGCGGGACTGAGGAGATAGCGGCCATAATCGATCAGGTGTTGAGGGAGAATGCCCGGGCAGTAGCGGACTTTAGGGGAGGCAAGGAGCAGGCATTAAAGTTCCTGGTGGGGCAGGTGATGAAGGCCACTGAGGGGCGAGTAAAGCCGGATCTGGTGTCTATACAGCTTAAGGAGAAACTGGGATGACTCTTATTCACGTTATTGCAATCGTAGTTACCCTGAGTCTCACCCTGCTTATCTTGCTGCAGGCAAAAGGGGGTGGCGGGGTGGGTGGCATATTCGGCGGGGGGGAGAGTTCGGGATTCAGGACCAGGCGGGGTATTGAGCAGACGCTGTTCCGGTTCACCATCATCCTCGCCGTGTTGTTTGTGCTGATCTCCGCTCTCAGTGCCCGGCTGGGCTCGTGAGCGAGTAGCCGCACCCTTTAAGGGTGCGATTGAGGGCGCAACCGATCCTTCGCAGGCATAAAGCCTGCGGCTAGCGTATGTTCGTCTGCTTGATCACCATGACAACCGGTTTCACATTCCTCTCCCCATCGAACGCCCGGGCATCCCTCAGGCCGCCTACCTTCTAGGTCCAACGAGCGATTGCTCTTACTCAACCCCTTTGTACTCAGAAAGTGATGGAAATGACCCCCATAAGGCGTCAATACCTGAGAATCAAGCAGAGGTATCCCGATGCCATCGTTCTTTTTCGCCTCGGTGATTTCTACGAGGCCTTCGATGAGGACGCCAGGCATATCTCACGGGAGCTTCAGATTGTGCTTACCTCGCGTTCTATGGGCAAGGGCCAGCGCTTTCCGATGGCCGGAATCCCCCATCACGCCCTGGATGGCTATCTGGCGAAATTGATAGCCAAAGGGCATAAGGTTGCTATTTGCGAGCAGGTGAGCGATCCCCGGACGAGCCAGGGGCTGGTGGAGAGGGAGGTGGTGCGGGTGGTCACGCCAGGGACGGTCGTCGAGCCGGAGCTGCTGGAAATCAAGGCCAATAACTACCTTGCCGCCATGGTGAGCGACGGCGAGCGAGCCGGCATTGCCTATGTTGACATAACGACAGGCGAATTCGCCACGACGCAAATCAGCGCCGATCAAGCTTCCACCGAGCTGGAGCGGCTGAACCCCTCAGAGATCATCGTTGCCCGGAACGTCGAGAGTCGAGACTCAGGGGTACGGGGTGGGGGACTCCAGACTCCAGACTCCAGACTCCAGACTCCAATCGACGAGCGCTGGTTTGAGCTGGAGACGGCGCTCCGAACCCTGCTGGATCACTTTCAAGTCGCCTCCCTCGAGGGCTATGGATGTGCGCATCTCCCATTGGCCATCCAGGCTGCGGGAGCCATCATTCACTACCTGACGGAAACCCAAAAGGAGGCTTTGAGTCAACTGCCGAAGCTGTCCACCTACTCTACCGAGTCTTTCATGGTCCTCGATGCTCCCACCAGGCGTAATCTGGAGCTATTTCAGCCGAGTAGCAGCGGGGTATCCCTCTTATCGGTGATTGACCTGACGGGAACCCCGATGGGCGGAAGGCTGCTTAGAAGGTGGCTGGGGCAGCCGTTGCTTGATTTGCAGGCGCTGAATCAAAGGCAGGAGGCTGTAGCCTGGTTTGCGACTAACACTGCCCGGCGTATCGAGATCATCAATGCCTTAAGACGGCTGGCCGATATGGAGAGGCTGATTAACCGCATTCGATCAGGCATCGCTATCCCCAGGGAGCTGATTTCGCTGCGGCGCAGTCTGGAGACAATTCCCCAGATAAAGGCGGCGATCGGCGAGGAGTTCTCGCCGCTGGGCTGGCTCTCTCAAAGGCTGAGGCCCTGTGAGGAGGTGGCTGACCTGATCGCGCGGGCTATTGCCGCGGAGCCTCCTGGGGTGGTGGGAGAGGGGGGGGTGATCAGGTCAGGCTTCTCGCCGGAGCTGGACCAGATTAGATCCTCCTCTAAGGAGGCAAGACAGTATGTTGCCGATCTGGAGGGCAGGGAGCGAGAGCGTACGGGGATTAAATCCCTCAAGATGGGCTATAACAAGGTATTCGGATATTACATCGAGGTCACCAGTTCCCATCTGAGTCGCATCCCGCAGGACTACATTCGCAAGCAAACTCTGGTTGGTGCGGAGCGCTTCTTCACCCCGGAGCTCAAGGAATACGAATCATTGATCCTCAATGCGGCAGAGCGGATCGGCGAGCTGGAGACCAGTCTTTTCCGACAGGTGTGCCGTCAGATCGCTACTTGGGCGGAGCGTATTCTGGGCACCGCCGATGCCCTGGCCCATATCGACGTTTTTGCGGCCTTCGCTGAGGTGGCAGTGCGCTACAGCTATGCCCAGCCGCAACTGACCAACGAAGATGCTATCCATATCAGCGGCGGTCGTCACCCTGTGGTGGAGCAAGCGCTGAGTGGCTTCGTCCCCAATGACACGCATCTCGCCACCGATGATGCCCAATTGATAATACTG
This sequence comes from Chloroflexota bacterium, assembly GCA_018725425.1. Taxonomy (GTDB): domain Bacteria; phylum Chloroflexota; class Dehalococcoidia; order SZUA-161; family SpSt-899; genus BS503. The sequence continues at coordinate 4,848 of QLUL01000033.1, read as the reverse complement.
ACCGGCCCCAATATGGCGGGGAAATCAACTTATCTGAGGCAGGTAGCATTGATCGTGCTCCTGGCACAGATTGGCAGTTTTGTGCCGGCTATTTCGGCTACCGTTGGGCTGGTGGACCGCATCTTCACCCGGGTGGGGTTGATGGACGACCTGGCAACCGGCCGGTCTACCTTCATGATCGAGATGACGGAGACAGCGAACATTCTGAACAACGCCACACCCAGGTCGCTGATAATCCTCGATGAGATCGGGAGGGGAACCAGCACCTACGACGGACTTTCCATCGCCCAGGCGGTGGTAGAGTATATTCACAATAACCCAGGTCTGGGGGCCAAGACCCTTTTCGCTACCCATTACCATGAGCTGGTGGAGCTGGCGAGTTTTCTACCGCGAGTGAGGAACTTCAATGTGGCAGTAGCCGAGGAGGGGGGAAGGGTGGTCTTTCTGCGCCAGATCATCCCCGGTGGTGCCGACCGGAGCTATGGCATTCATGTAGCCCAATTGGCCGGTCTGCCGAAATCGGTGCTGCATCGGGCGCAGGAGGTCTTGAGCGGGCTTGAAGAAGATGGCGATAGAGGGGGAGTGCGGCGGGCTCTCCGAGCCCGCCGCACTCAGACACCGCCGTCATCAGGACAGCTTCCGCTCTTTGTCCATAGGCCACCGGTTCTAGAGGAGCTGGAAAAGCTTGATATCGATTCCCTGTCTCCACTGGAGGCCATTACCAAGCTCTACGATCTGCGGAAGAAGGCCAGGGAGGGTTAAAGGGGTTGCCACCGCCGCTCATTTGAGAAAATCACCGGTATGCGCTATAATAATAAGGGAGGTTCTGGATTGCACACCCTGGGGAAACACTTCCTTTTGGATTTGAAGGATTGCAATAAGGATGTGCTCGACGATCTGGAGTTCCTGAGAGCGGCCCTCTCATCCGTAGCTCAACGATCGCAAGAGGAGACGCTGGGGGAATCCTTCCATCAATTTACCCCACAGGGAGTCAGTGGGCTGGTGCTTGCCAGTGGCTCTCATATTTGTATCCATACCTGGCCGGAATATGGCTATGCCGCGGTGGATATCTTTACCCATAGCGATTCGTTTCATCCGGAGGGGGCGGCGAAGCTTATCATAGAGAAACTCGGATCCCAGAACCCCTCCATTGTAGAACTTAAGAGAGGAGCGTGAATTCATGGCGAGGGTGCCTTCAACCTGGTTCATGGAGTTTGTCACCCCGGACACTATCCAGCAATTTGCGGTCAAGGATATCCTTTATTTCGGCCGCTCGAAATATCAGACAGTAGAAGTGATTGAAACCGTAAGCTTCGGTAAATGTCTCATTCTGGATGGAAAGATACAATCATGTGAGAAGGATGAATTCATCTATCATGAAGCGCTGGTTCACCCAGCGATGATTCTCCATCCCAATCCGGAAACGGTGTTTATTGCAGGTGGTGGTGAGGGGGCGACCCTGAGAGAGGTGCTGGCTCATAAGACGGTCAAGAGGGTGGTGATGGTGGATATCGATGCGGAGGTGATAGACATCTGCCAGCGACTCTTGCCGGCTCATCAGCAGGGCTCCTTTGACGATCCTCGGGTGGAGCTTCTGCACCGGGATGCCAGGGAATATCTGGCCGAAACTAGAGAGCGATTCGATGTTATCATCATCGATCTCCCTGATCCAATAGAAGGGGGTCCGGCCTATCTTCTGTACACCCAGAAGTTCTACCAGCTCCTGAGGAGCAAGCTGATCGCTAATGGTGCTTTGGCGCTCCAGGCAGGGTCCACGCGTTTGAATGAGACCAAGGTATGTACAGCGGTGAATAACACATTGAAGACTATTTTCCCAATAGTTGCGACCTATGAGACAGATATCCCCTCCTTTGGGGGCCCGTGGGGATTTTCCCTTGCCTCGCTGAAATTCGATCCGTTCGAGCTTTCGTCAGGGGAGATTGATGGCCGAATTGGCGGTCGAGTGGGCAAGAGACTTGATTTCTATGACGGCCAGACTCACCAGGGGCTCTTCTTTATCCCCAAATATCTTCGGGATGCGATGGCCCGGGAGACGATGGTGATCAGCGAGGACAATCCGGTCTTCATCCCGTGACATTATTTGAACATTATCAAATTTGAGAACATGGCACGTGGAGCTGACGATGGAAGCAAGGTATTAGAATGGATATTTTAGCCGGTCTCAATCCTGCCCAAAGGGCAGCAGTGGAATGCGTCGAAGGGCCGCAACTGGTCGTTGCCGGCCCCGGGAGCGGCAAGACCCGTGTTATCGTTCATCGCATTGCTTACCTTATTAAAGTCTGCGACGTAAGTCCCCATCGTATCATGGCGGTTACCTTTACCAACAAGGCAGCGCGGGAGATGAAGGAGCGCGTCTGCCGTATGCTTGGCGATCAGGCAGAAGGAATCACGCTGGGCACATTCCATGCTATTTGCGCTCGCATCCTGCGGCGGGAGGCGGATCACATCGGGTTCGAACGGAGATTCGTAATTTATGACGACGCCGATCAGATGAGCCTCATTGGCCGCTGCATCAAAGATTTGAGTCTCGATCCCAGGCAGAATCCCCCGCGGGCGATAAAGTCGGCCATATCCTCAGCTAAGGCAAGGCTTCTAGGGCCAAAGGAGTATGTAAGCCGAAATTACTTCGAAGAAGTATCCAAGAGAGTCTACGAACTCTATCAGAGGATGCTCATCGAGAGCAGGGCGCTGGATTTCGATGATCTCCTGATGCAAACGGTTCGCCTCTTCAGGGATCACCACGATGTCCTGTCAGAATACCAATCTCGCTACTTGCACGTCATGATCGACGAGTTTCAGGATACCAATCTGGCTCAATATACTCTGGCAAGCCAGCTAGCAGGTAAGCACCGCAATCTTTGCGCCGTGGGGGATCCCGACCAATCAATATACTCCTGGAGATTTGCCGACCTGCGTCACATCATGGACTTTGAGCGTGATTATCAGGATGCCAGGGTGGTGTTTCTGGAGCAAAACTATCGCTCTACTCAGACCATTCTGGCGGCCGCCTCTCATCTCATTTCACGCAACGAGAGACGTCGGGAGAAGGCGCTCTATACCCAGAATGATGGTGGGGTGCCCATCGGTATCGTGGAAACCTATGACGAGCAGGAAGAGGCCCAATTCGTAGTCGGTGAAGTTGAGCGTTTAATAAGCGATCATGGCCATAGCGCAGGCGATTGTGCGGTGATGTATCGAACTAATGCCCAGTCGCGGGCGCTCGAAGAGGCGTTCGTTCGCTATGGACTTCCCTATAAGCTGGTGGGTGCTACCCGTTTCTTCGAGCGGCGTGAGGTTAAGGATATCATCTCGTATCTCAGGGTGATCAACAATCCCTATGATAGCGTGAGCCTGGCTCGGATAATTAACGTTCCACCGCGGGGAATCGGGCAGCGCACTATGGCCAGGCTTTCGGAGTGGTCTCGCAGCAAGGGAATACCGATTTACTCCGCTCTGAAGCTCATCGCTAATGGAGAGGAAACCGCACATTCACCCCGGAGTATTCAGATTATGAACGGTTTCACCGCCATGGTTGATGAACTCATATCTTCTGTAAGGGTTATGGGTTATGGGTTAGGGGTCATAGGGGACGCCGTAGCCCCCATTACCTATCACCCATTACCTCTTACCTCTTTGGTCGGCCTGTTCGATATGCTTCTGGAGCGTATCGGATACAAGAAGTATATTCTGGATGGCGATGAAGGGGATGAGAGATGGAGCAATGTCCTTGAGCTTCGAGGCATGGCAGGTGAGTACAACGATCTCGAACCTCAAGATGCCCTGGCGGCCCTGCTGGAACGAGTGGTCCTGGTTTCCGATGTAGATGATCTGGCGGAGAGAGTTGAGGCTGTCACGCTGATCACTCTGCATCAGGCCAAGGGGCTGGAGTTTCCGGTGGTCTTTATCGTGGGTATGGAGGAAGGGATTCTACCCCATTTTCGTTCCTTTGCCGACCCGGAACAGATGGAAGAGGAGCGGCGGCTCTGCTATGTGGGGATAACCCGTGCTAAGGCAAGGGTGTATCTGGTTCATGCCTTTCGGCGTGGTCTGCATGGAAGGAACCAGCCAAATCCACCCTCCCCCTTCCTGAAGGATATCCCCGCTCATTTGGTAGTTTACAACTCGAATCAGCAGATAATGGCAAGTAGGACGGGCATCTTGCCCGTCATCTGCGACAGTGGAGAGTATACTCAGCCTGTAGGGGCACGTTGCAACGTGCCCCTACAGGCTGGAGATAGGGTTCATCATACCAAATTTGGTGATGGAGTGGTGGTCAATTCTTTTGCCACCAGTGGTGACCATGAGGTTAGCGTGGCCTTCCGGAGGGGAGTGGGGGTGAAGAGGCTACTGGTGAGCCTGGCCCCGCTGGAGAGACTATCATGAGACTGGCTCGATTCGATGGTCGTGCTGCCGATGAGCTCCGCGCTGTGCGGATCATCCCGGGCTTTCAGAAGTACGCTGAGGGATCAGCATTAATTGAACTGGGTGAGACCAGGGTGATTTGCGCCGCCAGCGTGGAGGAGCGAGTTCCTGCTTTCCTCAAGGGAACTGGCTCTGGCTGGATAACGGCGGAGTACGGGATGTTGCCCCGATCAACTCAGAGCCGTATCTCCAGGGATAGAACCGGGGGGAGGAGTTACGAAATCCAGCGCCTTATCGGCCGCTCACTTCGGGGGGTGGCCAATCTTGAGGCCCTAGGCGAGCGGAGTTTCGTTGTGGATTGTGACGTTCTTCAGGCGGATGGCGGAACCCGAACAGCGGCTATCACCGCAGCATATGTGGCTCTATCACAGGCATTCCATACCTTAAGGGAAAGAGGCGAGCTTC
>QLUL01000329.1 GCA_018725425.1 Chloroflexota bacterium | reverse complement strand
GATTCTGAGGCTCTCTGCTCTCAAGCAGCCTCCTGACGCTGTTTTTATGATAGGCGCCGATCTCTAGGCACTCCGCCAATACCGACTTTACATCAGAAATACTGTAAACCTCTGTGTATTTCATTATCTCTTCCATATGCCAATACATATTGGCGGTTACTGCTGTTCTGAGTCCCTCTGCGTAAATCTCTCCGGTTTCCTGAAAGGTCTCTAGGAACTTCCTGAGCGATTCGGCACGGTGAGCTTCTTTTTTCTTCAGGTAGGCCATGTTTATTCCTTCATGTTCAGGATGCACCGGCCGTATCCCCTTATCAAACAACCGCACCTTATGTTCAGCAATCAGGCTGCCGCTCATATCATAGACCTTGAGGGTCTTGCCCAATTCAGCCTCTACTCTTACTGGCTGCAGACAATGCTTCCTTATCACTGGGTATAATGCTCCGTCCCAGCTGAGGTATCCGTCATTGCTCACTGTTCTTACCTGCTTAGGGTAAAGCAGGGCCGGCTCTACGGAGGGGATTCTCTTTAGAGTATCCTTCTCCCTTAGAAACCTCTCATCAGGGGATTCTTTAAGGTCGCTGTGTGGCCGTGCATTATATTTGGCCGTGAATTCCTCAAGCAATACATCAAATTCAACTAATTCCTTTACCTCAAGTCCTCTTAACAGATGCTCCTGCAGGTAATAAAACGGCCTCTCAACCTTGCCTTTTGTCCGGGCACGATAATTACGGCAGGGATTAGGCTGTATCCCATACATACCACAGAATCGTAAGAATTCGTCATTATACCGTACTGTGCCGTTCTTCTTATGGGTAATAACCATCTGCTTGGGATTGTCTATTACCAGCTCCTCTGTCAGTCCTTCAAAAAACTCTATCGCTGCCGCTATCGCCCTTATGATATCCGCTGTGCTGATGGACAGGGAACCGACATAATACTTCTTGCGACTGTAGCTCAAGATGACCTCATGAATATAAATTTTCACGGTCTTGCCGTCTAAGGGCAATTCCCACTCCTTCCAGTCATATTGCATCTGCTGGCCAGGTTCTGTCTCTACTCTGGTCGTTGCCAGTCTCTTTATTTTCTCCGATGCCTTTATCCCTGCTATATACCTATGCACAGACGATAGAGAACCCCGGTATCCGAGTTGTTGAAGCTCATGGTATATTCTCGTCCCTATATAATGTTTCTCAAACATCCCTCTTACCGTTTCTTCGTATTGATCCAGAAGCCTCTCATACCCCCGGACTTTGAAAACCGGAGCCCCTGAACTCCTTAGATATTTCCTGACCGTGTTCTTTGACAACTTTAATTGTCTCGCTATCTTCTTGATTGATTCCCCTTCAGTCCTTAAGGCCTTTACCTGCTGCCACTTATACATGCTTATCACTCCTTTGGTTACCTCCTTCCTTTTTAGATTAGAAGGAGATTATAGCATTTTAGGGGGTCAATTTTAAATGACGATAGGGGGTCAATTGTATTTTACGATATACATATTTGCCGATGATTTAAGCAATGAGGCAGTTAAGGAGTATGGGGTAAGCTATGTTGCCTCCTTTAT
>QLUL01000328.1 GCA_018725425.1 Chloroflexota bacterium | reverse complement strand
TAGGTCACGAACCTGGGGTAACCCTTCTTGCGATAGAGCGCCCAGAAGATGTGAAGCGTTACTCTCAGTTCGGATAACTCCTGAATTTGAGGCAGAACCGCACTGAAGAAGGGGTTGGGGATTGGGGTGTATCCCGTTCTTGTGGGGAATCCTGGAAATCTCTTCGGCTCGTTCATAGCAAGGTTGGTTTCTCCGCTACCTCTGCCGCATTCTCAAACTTGGTTATGCGCTCGTTGAAATGGAGCTTAATCCGTCCGGTAGGCCCATTGCGATGTTTGGCTATTATGATCTCAGCCTCCCCTTTGGGATAAGGCTTATCCGGATACTGTCTGGCCCACTGCTCCTCAGTGTAGTAAATGTCGTCCCGATAAATGAACATCACCACATCGGCATCCTGCTCGATCGAACCGCTTTCTCTCAGGTCCGAAAGCATGGGGATGTGGGGGGAACGCGTCTCGACCGCGCGGCTGAGTTGCGAGACTGACAGCACCGGCACATCAATATCCCGGGCCAGCTCCTTGATCGCCTGTGATATATAGGTCATCTCCTGGACCCGATTATCGGTGCGCCTGCCGGAGCGCATCAACTGAATATAATCTATGATGATAAGATCGATGCCGACCTCGTTCTTCAGACGCCGTGCCTTGCTTCGCATATCCAGGTCCCTTAAGAAGGCCGAGTCATCAATATAGATGGGAGCCTCAGCGAGGATTTCCAGGGCACCCATAACCCGATCACGCTGGCCGTCGGTCAGTTGGTTGAGCCGGAGCATCTGCGTGTTGATTGCCGACTCAGCAGCGATAAAGCGGTATCCCAGCTCCACCAGGGACATCTCCAGGCTGAAGATGGCGACTCTCGCCCCCTGTTTAAGGGCAGCATTTCGGGCAATGTTTACCGCCAGACTGGTCTTGCCCATACTGGGCCTGGCAGCCAGAACAATCATATTGGAACGATGTAGTCCTCCCAGCTTCCGATCCAGCAGGGTGAATCCGGTGTCGATATGTGGGAGGAAGCCTTCCTCGATGGGATGGGCAGCAAAGCTTGATTCCTCGAAGTAGCGATCGAGGACATCGCGTATATGGACAAACCCCCGCGACGTCTGCCCATGGCGCAGTTGAAACAGCAAGCCCTCTGCCCGGTCGAGGGCGCCCTCCGCATCGGGGGGAGCTTCATAACCGATATTGGCAATCTGCCCCGCAGCGGCGATGAGATTTCGCATCACCGAGAGGCGGCGCACTATCCCGGCGTAGTACTCCACATGAACCGCTGTAGGAACGTTCATGATGAGATTGCTCAAATAGGCCGATCCCCCGATGGCCTCAAGCCTGTCACGCCGACCCAGCTCGTGGGCCACCGTGATCTGGTTGATGGCCTCGTTCCGTTCGTGAATGGAGCAACAAGCCTCGTAAATCCACTGGTTCTTATCCCGATAGAAGTCAAGTGGACTTAGTAGATTGAGTATCTTGAAAATCGCTTCATGATCGATGAGCAGTGAGCCTAATACGGCCTCCTCAGCATCGAGATCATGAGGTTGTATCCTGTCATCAGCCATGACTGTTCCT
>QLUL01000327.1 GCA_018725425.1 Chloroflexota bacterium | reverse complement strand
TGTATCCCCTGGACTTCCAACTTGCTTCGGCTAAGTATTCCCTCAACCTTCAGCTCGTCAGCGCGCTCGAAGCGAACACATATACCACAGTCCGAGCTCAGATGCCGCGGCACCGGAATCAGCTTCAGAGGCACGCTTTCCGCCTTTAGTAGCTTTTCAGCACGGAGCGCCCCACTTATCGAGTAAAAGAGTACCACGCTGAAGGGTTCACTCTGCCCGGTCTTGTTCTTCTTAGAGAGCAACTATCTTTCCTGCGCCCAGTAACGCCGAGGCGATATCGTACATATTGGAAATCTGCCCCACAGCGACCTTATCCTTAATCTCATAATAACCCAGGCAGGTGCCACATGCAAGAATCTCAGTCCCCTGTGCCTCGAGAGCACGCAGATCATCCAGCACTTCGGAGCCTTCGACTACCAACTTGACCCCGCTATTCACGAAGATGATCTGATCAGGGCTCAGGGAGACCTCGCCCAGCGTGTGGAGGAAGCTGCGCATCAGTAAGCGGCCCAGTTCTTCAGTCCCCCGACCGAAAGCGTCCGAGGCAAGGAGCAACACTGTTGGTCCGCTCACTGCCTTGCCCGGTGGCTGCTCTGCTTCAGTGGCTTCTCTGGTCAGGTGCAGATAAATTGCGTCATCCTTCTCTTCTATTTCGACCCGGAACCCTTTGATCTTAGCCAAACGGGAGATGTTCTCCTTTGCTACCTCGCTATCAACGATGGTGGTTATCTTGTCGGATTCCCCGAAAGCCTTGTTAGTGAGGATGACCGGTTGGGGGCAGGCAAGCCCGCGAGCGTCAACCATTAAGGCCATCTCCGTCCTCCTTCGCTGCACCCCTAGCAACGTTAGCTATTGCTTCTACAGTGATGTTCACTTCACCTTCAGTGCTGAAATAACCCGGACTCACCCGAACTGTTCCCTCGGGGAATGTCCCCAGGGTCTTGTGGGCGATGGGGGCGCATTGCAGTCCCGGCCGACACAGAATATCATACTCTTCCTCGAGTCGCATTGCCACCTCCGAAGGGGCTGCCCCGGCGATATTGAAGGAAAGCACCGCCACCTGTTCTCGCGCATCGCCGCTACCGTAGAGCGTGACCCCGGAAATCGCTCCCAGCCCCTCGATAAGGAGATACATCAGCCTCTCCTCCCTTTCTCGTAGGGCATCTACGCTGTGGTGCAAGACGAACTGCACTCCCACCCCCAACCCCGCCAACCCCACCGTGTTGGGCGTACCGCTTTCGTACTTGTCCGGCAGAAAATCAGGCTGGTGCTCGGAATCGGATCGACTGCCGGTGCCACCACGCATCAAGGGCTGGAGCACATCTTCCATGCCCTGGCGAATGAAGAGTCCGCCGGTTCCCTGCGGGCCAAAGAGTGACTTATGCCCGGTGAACGCCAGGAGATCGACATTCATAGAGGGTATGTCCAGAGGATAGGCGCCGGCGCTTTGAGCGGCATCGACGCAGAAGAACACCCCATGTCGGCGGGCAATTGCACCTACTTCGGCAACCGGAAGGAGGGTGCCCACCACATTGGAGGCATGATTCAGGACAATGAGCCGCGTGTTTC
>QLUL01000326.1 GCA_018725425.1 Chloroflexota bacterium | reverse complement strand
GAAAGCGGACCGGCCTCTCCTCGGTGGTAATGACCACTTCATCGCCATCCTCGTATAGAATGAGACTCTCGGCACTGCAGGCGGACTTCCGTTTTATGTCGAAATAATTGTCCCCCACCACTTCGTGGGCGAAGGCGTTCCGCTCCGGGTCGAAATACCCCTCCCCGTCCACCACGTAGGCGAAGACCTTGTGCCCAAGTCTAATCGGGTGCTTGAAGGTCGTTTCCGGCGGTACCGTCACGTCCAGATACTCGGGATCGACGACAACGTCCCGCACCGGCCCCTTTACCCCGCCGACCTCGCCGCAGATGACCTTCACCCGGACATCGCCCTTGAGTGTCACCTCCGGAATCTCCCCGCTCACGATTCCGCGGTAGCGGGAATCCATCATCTTGTGGGAGGCCGGAAGGTTCGCCCAGAACTGGAACCCCCACATGAGGCCGTGGGCGTCACCCTTTGGCATTTCTTGGTGGATGATGCCGCTACCGGCGGTCATCCACTGGACGTCGCCCGAGGCGATGCTCCCCTTGTTCCCCATGCTGTCGCCGTGCTCTACGCGGCCGTGAATGACGTAGGTGATCGTTTCGATCCCCCGGTGCGGGTGCCAGGGAAACCCTTTCAAATAATCCGAGGGATGATTCGAATGGAAGTCGTCAAGCATGAGGAAGGGGTCGAACAGGGGGACCTGATAGTAGCCGAAGGCCCGTTTCAGATGGACGCCGGCCCCCTCGATGGTTGGCTTGCTTTTCCAAACTTTGCTGATCTTGCGCACGGATTTCATATTTTCCTCCAATGGCGATATTGATTTTTAATAGGGACACACCCCATATTTCTTTGTGGATATTTCCATGCTTTTTCCTCCCTTCTTGGTTAGTGAAAGGCGGATTACCTGTTATTTCCCTTTTTTCCTTGAATAAGGGTGTCGAACCTCCTCACTCACAAGAGTCCGTAGGGTTGCGCCCGCTTTGTCCATTCGCTCGAAGGGTATTCACGCTGAAGCCTCTTGTAAGCCTCCTTAAGAGGCTCGGCGCTATGGGTGCTCTTGTATAGAGCCACACCCCGCACATAAACCGCTTCAGGTGCCGCATCACTCTTTGGATAATCCTTCAATATCTTCTCGCTCATTTCTACGGCTTCGCTAAACTTCCCCCGATCGAAATGACACTTTGTGACACCAAACATTAATGAAGGAATAAATTCCTCGGGCGATAGAAACCCGACGGTGCGGTGATGCTCTTTACCTTCTTCATCCAGGGTAATCACAGTCGGTGTCCACTGAATATTGAACTTCGTAGCAAGAGGCTGGGAGTCAAACAACACTTGAATTGGGACCATGTGTCTTTCGATGAATTCAACCACCTTTTCATTGGGGTACGTAACTGCACCCATCTGCTGGCAGCCAATTCAGCGGGGGTTAAAAAAATCCAGCAAGACCATTTTTTTCTCTGCCCGTGCCAGGGTCAAAACTCGGTCAAAATCCTTCTGCCACTTAATTGTTTTTTCCATATGTATCTCCTTTCCGGATATTGTCCCTTCCTTTTGTTGAAGTAGGAAAGACTCTCTTGCCTATATCATAAAG
>QLUL01000325.1 GCA_018725425.1 Chloroflexota bacterium | reverse complement strand
GAGGTTGTTTCAAAGTTATGTGATGGCATTAACACCACCTCCAGCTAACTCGAACATCAGTGAGTTGGAACTCAGGGTTTAATGACATATATTGGGACCAAAGTTCCTTCCACATTTCAGGGTGAAAGATTTTGTTCATGGTGACCTGTAACCAATCCAGCAATCCTTTATCGCTCCAGCGTTTCCCAACGCTCCAGATGCGATTCTTGACCTGGCTAAAAGCAGACTCTACCGCATTGGTGTTTAGAGGAATCCAGGTCTTCTTCTCCAACCACCAGGAGAAGAAGGTAGCTACATTGTGTGAGAGGTTCTCGACGTATACCCGAGCCCTGGGGTATTTTTCGGGATCAAGAAGATCGACCATCTCCTGGAACCCCTGCTGTGTTTTCTCAGCTAGATACTTGACCTTGGTCAGATCTTCTGGGCCAAGTTGCTCTAGCTTCGCCTGGTTGAAGCCGAACACCGGGATTGTTTCCAGCTTCTCTCTAAGCGGCGCCTGTTCCGCTTTCTTGAATCCATCGGCATAGAGGATGTATGAGAAGTCTCGTTTCCCATGCAGGACACATCTTTGATGTAGCATCCCTTCCTCCAGGAGCGCCTCCTCAATCCCTGACCCTCCATCAGAGAAGAGGACTTCTAAGCGTTTGTAATCAAGGCGATCTACCAGATCCTTCTTTATGTCCTTCCAGCTCTTGTCTACCCAGAACCCCACTGGTTCAAAACGTTCATTTTCTCCCAGGCAAGCTAATGCCCAGCGCATTTCACCTTTGCCCAACTTTGCCCCTCTATATCCCTGAAGTCTTACTCCTGTCCCATCAACCATCAAGAATCGATAGGGAACCTTCTTTAAGTCAGGCCAGGAGCACTTCTCCTGGGCAAATTCCCTTAAACGACGATGGAGAGTGCTGGCCGATGCCGATGGTGCCTGCTCTCGAATTCTCGCGGTCTCTTTGGAAGACCAACGATATGATAAATGTACCACTGAACCAATCCCGGCCTCAGTGGCTTCCTCGGTATACTGACGGTGTCTGGGTAAGAAGCCAGTTGCTCGCAAGGGTACTACTGTCTTCTGTTCCAGTTTGTCATATAGCTGGGCTAAACGATAGCGAAATAGCCCCAAAGAAGTTCTTAGTTCACGCTGCCCTGTTTGATAGCCATTGCGGACATATCGCCCTGGATATTCGGCCTGCATCTGTTCAATCGTTTGCTCCTCAATGGCAGAGAATAAAGCCTCCAATAGGGCAAAGGCAATCTTGGCGATGGCGTGGCGTAAACCCATGATGACTCCATTGACATTTAGTCCATTTTCTGGCATCCTAAACCGTAGGGTGAGGTTCACTTCAACATCCCTCATCGGATTTCTACCCCCTTTCTTTGTGGTTGTTCCTAGGGGTATGAAATCCGATTTTTTATCCGTTGTCAAGTCAATTTCTCTACTCAGCCTGCGCCACCACTCCCCCCCGCACCCCTCCCCAATCTCGCCCCAAGAGAGCGTCACTCATCACTCAGCATTGTTGAGGCCCCGCCCCATCTCTCTATCCCATCTATTTCAATCCTCATCACATAATCTTGAAACAATCCC
>QLUL01000324.1 GCA_018725425.1 Chloroflexota bacterium | reverse complement strand
CTCTTCGATTATACAACAATTGATCTTCCCCAGCATATCCTGATCTCCGCTGATCACCATTTCAACGGATGTTCCAGCACGTATCTGTGAAAATCATCGAACCAGATACGAAATTGCCCTTTCAATCCTTACGAAATCCATCATGTAGTCATGTATTCCCGAATCTGGCGAGCCCCTCGAAATGGAACATCCGTTTCAACGTAGCGATCGATGAGCAAGGCTGCCGGCTGATAGGGGCTGGCCCCGACAACGACGGCTACCCGCGGCAGTAGCCACTGCCCCTGCGGAAGAAAAGGTGCCATGAAGAGTACCGCCAAGCCCCGGCAAACCACGAAGGGATCCACCCGAAGCTTTCCCCTATGGAACTCTGCCAGGATTCTGTCGCCAGCTTCCTGAAGGGATTGAACCAGTGACCTGCCCTGAGATAAGGGCGGCCAACCCCTGATCGCATTCTCCCATGTCTCAGCCGAAATCGTCCCCGGATCTGGGGCCTGCGCCAAGCAGGATTCAACGTCCTCGGCAAATTGCAGGGGTACCGTCAACTGCATGAGACCATCATACCCCAGCCTCCGCAGGGGGGGATTATTACTGCTGCTACTACTACTATCCTTCAGGCTCATTCTTCAATTAGAATAGACTGCACCAATCGGATAAGCTGATCCGCCTCTGGATGCGCTGGCCGCGGAACAAAAAGACGTTTTGTTTGATCCGCAATGAGCCGGGGCTTATGTTGCCTTGTGTCGTCTCACATCCGGTAACACTATTTTTGAATCAATAATACCACCTTCGGTGACCAAAATTATAAATCAATTTGGCCCTTCACAGCCCCAGGGCGAGGGGTATAATCTTTACACAGGTCTCAGCAGGGTTGAAGAAGCCAACTCTCATATTGATGGCCGGTGATAACAATATTGTCTTTTGTTCAGCGGAACATGGCCACCCACCCGTATCCAGCTAGTGGATACGTACTCTGGATAGCCAGTAGATACGACGCCCTGGTGAATATAAAAATCAGATCAAGCTCATCCTCGTAGCTGCCGTCCATGTAGCGGCGCAGCAATACTTCTGGATTCAGGCGATCATCCTTCTTGTAAACCGCCGGCATGGTTTCCCGTTCTTTACCCTGATCCAGTTCCGCTTCTGGCTCAATAAACTCGGCAAATACTTGGTCTACGGTTGAACGGGCATAACCGAAATCCTCTTTTATCAACTTGCGGCCGCAAATCAATCCGATAGTTGTGGAACTGACTGAGGTGTATCTTTTCCCCCTGCCTTTCACCGAAAACAGTCTTCACCGGGATCAGATACCCCCCTTTCAGCTTGCTAGGGACTATCGCATTCCTCACAGGTGAAACTCTTACGTTTTGCCTGTAGACTCTCTCTTAAAACGGATGTTCCAGCACGTATCTGTGAAAATCATCGAACCAGATACGAAATTACCCTTTCAATCCTTACGAAATCCATCATGTAGTCATGTATTCCCGAATCTGGCGAGCCCCTCGAAATGGAACATCCGTTGAAGGATTGAATTAGGCAAGGCATTAGTCAGCACCATGGCCCTCCGAGGCACCCAGACCAGGAA
>QLUL01000323.1 GCA_018725425.1 Chloroflexota bacterium | reverse complement strand
GAGGTGGAGAATGCGAAAACATATCCGTATTTTTTTCCTGGTGATCCTTATACTGGGTGCTTTATCTCTGGGAATGGCCAACGCTGCTTCCCCAGCCATTCATGTGCTCGAGGTTGATGGAATCATCGTCCCGGTGGTGGCCGATTTCATCGATCAGGGAATCACCGAGGCCGAGGACCGCCGTGCGGCAGCAATAGTGATCCAATTAAACACCCCCGGCGGCTTGCTTGCCCCTACGGAGAGGATCGTGGATCGAATCTTGGAGGCTCGAGTGCCGGTGGTGGTGTATGTGGATCGCTGGGCCGGCTCCGCAGGCACCTTCATTACCCTTGCTTCCCACATAGCGGCGATGGCACCGGGCAGCCGCATTGGCGCTGCCACTCCGGTAGCAATGGGCGAGGAGATGCCTGAGGAGGTGAAGCGAAAGATAACCGAGGATGTCGCCGCCCGGGTGAGGAGCATTGCTGAAATGCGTGGTCGTGACCCCGAGCAAGCCGAGTTGACCGTCAGAGAAGGGAAGTCTTTTACCGATCGCGAAGCCTTAGAGGCTAACCTCATCGATCTGCGGGCCGATAGCCTCGAGGATCTTATCTCGCAGCTTGATGGTATGACGGTAACAATTCGCAGAGAGGAGATAATCCTTAATACCGAAGGCTATGTACTGGATGAAATTGAGATGACCCTCATCCAGCGCTTCCTCCATGCGATCAGCGACCCCAATATTGCCCTTATTCTTTTGAGCATTGGCTCGCTGGGTCTCATATTAGAGCTTTACAGTCCGGGCACCATCTTCCCCGGCGTGATAGGTGCCATCAGCCTTCTTCTAGCATTCTATTCGCTGGCGGTGCTCGATGCCTACTGGGCGGGGGTTATCCTGATTCTGCTCGCATTTGCCCTCTTTGCGACCGAGGTGTTCGTCACCAGCGGGGGTCTGCTCACCGCCGGGGGGTTAGGCTCGCTGATATTCGGGTCTCTAATACTGTTCGGCGGGAGGGCACCCGGAATTCACATAGACTGGTGGCTCATCGCCGTCGTGGCGGTCATCATCGGGGCTTTCTTTATCTTTGTGGTCCAGGCGGTGGTGCGCACCCAGCGCCGCAAGCAGCCGACGGGGCAAGAAGGACTCATTGGCATGGTGGCGGTAGCCAGGACACGCCTGAATCCCAAAGGAACGGTGTTCGTGCACGGCGAGCTCTGGGAGGCTAGGCTGGACGGGGGTGAGGCCAATCCCGGAGAGGAGGTGACGGTAACTGACGTAAAAGGTTTGAAACTCAGGGTGACCAAGAAATGAGCAGGGATTCTTGTAGATGGAAATATTGCTAATAATACTATTAATAGTATTATTTGTGGTGCTGGATATAGACTGGTGGATTATCGCCATCATGGCAGTCGGCATCGCAGCTTACAGTGTCTTTGAGCTTTTGGCGGTGGTGCGCACCCAGTACCGCAAGCAGCCGACGGGGCAAGAACGGCTCATTGGCATGGTCGCAAAGGTCAAAAGTGTGCTAAATCCCAAAGGGACCGTGTTCGTACACGGTGAGCTCTGGGAAGCTATACTAGATGAAGGACGGGCCGAGCCCGGAGAGGAGGTG
>QLUL01000322.1 GCA_018725425.1 Chloroflexota bacterium | reverse complement strand
CAGCGCAGCCTTAAATTCGTCCCTGCGATACAGCGAAAAGGTGGAGTAATGGCTGTTTCTAGCCTGGTTGACCAGCCGGCGCAACGTGGAGATTCGCCAGTATCGGAATCTCTTGACCGATTCCAATACCAGGGAGTCTATCAGCTTTAGCATCTGTTTCATCTCGTGCAGCTCGTGGAGACGATTCTCCTTCTCCATGAAAAGGGGGAAATGCCTGCCCCAGATGTTCCTTGCGTTCTGGCTTCTCAAACGAGTGTAGATGAAGACTCTTCCCCCGGCCTTCAAAACCCGGCTCATCTTATGCATAAACCTTATGAAGTCGAAATGGTGGATAGCATTGAAGGAAAAGATGCAGTCCATAGATTTATCCGCCAGGGGAACGCTCTCCGCCAGCGACCTTATCGTGCTGAATGTCGTTATTCCGGCCGCTCGCAAATAATCGGAGGTCTCCTTTAGCATCGCTTCATTGAAGTCAATGCATGTCAAACGGAGGTTATCCAGGTATCGAAAGAGCTCCAGACAGTATCTTCCGGCGCCACAGCCGATATCGGCAGCGTCTATCTTGGGCAAGCCATGCAATGTATCCTTGATAAACAGAATTGGCTCCAGATCGGTGGTCCTTATATCGTTATACGTCGCAGCTACCCTCGAAAAATGTTCGTGCATGTCCTGACCGGTATCGATCACTTTCTCCATGCGACTACCTCCCTTTTGGCAATTGGTGATTGGTACCCCGTACCTCCAATCACTAATCACTAATCACTAATCACTTCATTCCTCGGTTCTCACCGCGGTGAAAACCTCCTGTGCCTGGTCAACGCTGGCGCCATCGTGAATGATGGCGCGCAGGGCACTGATCATGGCCACCGGATTCTCATGCTGCCAGATATTCCTCCCCAGGTTCACCCCGATAGCGCCCTTCTGCATGCCATCGTGAACAAAATCAAACACCTCTCGCTCGGTATCCACCCTGGGCCCGCCAGCCATCACCACCGGAACGGGGCAGCCGTTGGTGACTTTATCGAAATCCTCGCACCAGTAAGTCTTGACCACCCGGGCACCAAGCTCGGCAGCAATTCGGGAACTGAGGGCGAGATAGCGGGCATCTCGTTTCTCCAGCTCCTTCCCTACCGCGGTAACTGCCATCACCGGGATGCCGTATTTTTCGCCCTCGTCTACCAGCCTGGCAAGATTCAAGAGCGACTGTTTTTCATGAGCGCTCCCCACAAATATCGAGATGCCTACTGCTGCCACATTCAGGCGGATGGCTTCTTCCATCGAGGTGGTGATCCCCTCGTCGGCCAGGTCATTGCCCACCACGCTGGTGCCCCCGGAGACCCTCAGGATGATCGGTTTAGCCTTTGCCGGATTGATCGACGAGCGCAACACTCCCCGGGTGACGAAGACGGCATCGCAGTAGGGCAAGAGGGGAGCGATGGTTTCGCCGGGTTTCTCCAGCTTTCGGGTGGGTCCCTGAAAGTATCCGTGGTCTATGGGCAGAAATAAGCAATGCCCGTCGGACTGAATGAGCTGGGCCAGACGGTTTTCCATTCCCCAATCCATGTAATTTCCTCCTTCAGGTAACTACTCAGGTTGTC
>QLUL01000321.1 GCA_018725425.1 Chloroflexota bacterium | reverse complement strand
GAACTTGATGCCAGTGTCCTGGGTGAGCTGGTACGTCTGACCACAAACCTTGACCGCGGAGCGGTCAAGGTTAGCACCGAAGGCGCTAATACCGATTGGTGGCTCAGCGGCTTACTTCGAAAGGTGTGGGAGGAAAGAGGGTTCGAGTTTAGAGTTCTGAGTTCTGAGTTTGGAGGCCACCTCCCCTCCTCTAAACTCGATACTCAATACTCAAAACTAGTTGGATATCGTGCTCTAAATGAACCGTTGACTCCGAGCGCAGAAAGGGTCCTGTTGGATATTGAGGAACTTACCGGTTTCTTTGAGCGCGATGGGCCTCTGGCCCGGACATTCCCCCAGTACGAGCAGCGCCCGGAACAGGTCAAGATGATGAGAGCAGCCGCTGAGGCGCTTAACGGTAGCCAGCACTTGATTGTGGAAGCAGGCACGGGCACGGGCAAATCGATGGCTTATCTCTTGCCAGCGGCGTTTTTCGCCTACCGCAACAATGTGCCGGTGGTCATTTCCACCAATACTATCAATCTTCAAGAGCAACTGGTGCACAAGGATATCCCTGCTCTGGTTCAAGCGATCGGGTCAGCGTTGGAGTTTAGAGTTCTGAATTCTGAGTTTGGAGGCCACCCTCCCTCCTCTAAACTCGATACTCAATACTCAAAACTTAAGGTGGCTCAGGTGAAGGGTCGAACGAACTATCTCTGCTTGCGGCGCTGGGACAGTTTGCGCAAGTCCGACGGCCTGCCATTTGAGGTGATCCAGCTTCTGGCTCGGATTCAGGTCTGGCTTCCAACGACCCAGACAGGCGATCGCTCCGAGCTCAACCTTGATGGCAGGGAGCTTGCGTTCTGGCCGCGGGTCTGCGCTCAAGGATACGATTGCCTCGGGCGGCGATGTCCCTATTCAGGGATCAGAGATCAGGGATCAGGGGTCGGGGGTCGGGGGGCTGTCAACTGTCAACCGACAACTGACAACCGAGAACAGTGGGGAATCTGCTTCCTTCACAGCGCCCGTAAGGCAGCGGCAGGGGCGCATCTCATCGTCACTAACCATGCCCTCCTCTTATCGGAGATGGCTACTGGTGCGGAGATACTCCCCGAATATCACCATCTGGTCATTGATGAGGCCCATCACCTCGAGGGCGTGGCTACTGATCAACTCGGCACTGAGCTTCGGGAGCAGGACTTTCTCGATCATCTTGATCAGATAATCTACGAGACGCATGGCAATCGATCTGGTTTTCTTCCTCAATTGGAAAACCTCGTCCGCATCGGCGATCTGGCTCCATCAATAAAGGAGGATATCGAACGACTGAACCATTCGCTGATCCTGGGAGTATCCAGGGTTCGCCGTAGGGTCTCGGAGTTTTTCAATAATCTTCGTGATCTTGTTCAGGGCTATACGGAAACCCAGAGCGAATACGATCTCCACCTGCGTCTCACCATGGCGATTCGCGCTCAGCCAGCATGGTCGGACATCGAGATCAACTGTGAGAATCTGCTTCTGTCACTGGAGGATATTGCCCGGATACTGGAGAAGATACATCATGTAATAAGTCAGCAGTCAGCAGTCAGCAGTCCGGGGCAGGGAGGGGGACTCTCGACTCTCGACT
>QLUL01000320.1 GCA_018725425.1 Chloroflexota bacterium | reverse complement strand
ATAGACTTTCGGGCTTGAGTGATTCCTTATGTGTAACCGCCGGGTGTAGTTCCAAAAGTCTTGGTTTTCACCCAAAATTGACATCTCCATAAATTTAGTGTTCACACAAAGCGCTGTTAGAAGCATGAGTGCGCGGTAATCAGGGTAGGGAATTGACAACAAAAGGGCGTTTTGTTTAATGCTCGCAACGGTGCCCCCAGGTTTTCTCCGTTTATCATTTGATTGGATCGCAAGGGTGCCGCAATGAGCTTGACAGCTACCACGGGAGATGCTAACATTTGGCAAACCAGAGCGGATTAGACGAACTCTGAGTTCGCCTATCGGTAAAGATTGTATACGGAAGTGGAGCGCAGCAGAATTCCGGATACTTGGCTATTATATGTAACGACATTATAATTTGCACATTGTCCTTTGCGCCCTTCAGAAATATAGCACCTATGAAGTAGCTCATATCGATGGAGATTCGCAAAGAGCTGTCCAATACTGGGTCGGAGGAACCACCGTCTCGCTATGTGCAAATATTTAAGACATTTCATATAGCTGAAATTGCGGTGATACTATAGCAAGAATTTGGAGGGATATATTTCTATGGAGGCTTTGGTTTCTTTTCTACCATATTACACTCGATATATCCTTCCAGGGCTAACCTTTGTTACCTTCCTTGTCTTCGTGCCAATTCTAGTGCTAAACCCTGATATACTTATTGATTGGGGAACGGGGGAAATGGCCTTAATGGCAGTAGTGGTAGTCCTAGTTTCAGGGTATCTCTTAGACGTTGCAGGAGCTTATCGGTGGTGGAATCGAGCTTATTCTAAAGCCACAGAACACTACCTCAAAGAAGTTGCCCAAGTCATCTACCCTTCAGATTCAATAAAGGATGAAAATGATGCAAGATTAAAAGCTCAAGTAGTGCTAGCTCGCTTATGGGCAAGATGTCCAGAGGATTATCACAATCTGATTGAAGAACCAAGGGCAAAATGGGTTCTAACTCTTCAATCAGCATTTCTTGCCAAACTTTCAAGTGTCTTGTGGTGCATCGTAATTTTGGTTCAGACTGTTTTTTATGTAACTGAAATATCCTCCACTCCCTGGTGGCGTTTTGTTATTGGAGTGGCACTTATGGGGGGCTTCCTATGGCTAGGGAACCAGCTAAGTAAAAGAGCATTAGAATTTGCTAGATTGTCTGATACTACTGCGATAACTCTCTTAAACGATAGAAAAAGTCTCCTCCTTGAAAGTTATAGATCTCAACTACATTGAGGATAAGCTTGTTAATGTTCCTACTTCAAAAACAGAAGCAACCGCAACTTCAGCTAACACAGGCTTTGCGGCTTCGCTTTGCTTCGCACAAACCGCCTTCGGCGGCTTCGCAAAGCCTGGAAGCGTTAACTGAATTCTGGACTGCGATTCTTGCTAATCGCAAAAGTGGTAGAACATCCTGCGGGTAAGAAGTCCACGCCGGCGACTAGGGCGGACAGACTTTCGATAGAAGTCACCCGCCTAGGCGGGCGCAACAAGGAGGAAAAGAGTTGTCCCCGATTAGCCTGGCACGACTAATTATCCCAGAGCCATCCCCTTTTGTGAAGGGTCTAAATCCAACCATTTAAACAAT
>QLUL01000032.1 GCA_018725425.1 Chloroflexota bacterium | reverse complement strand
CTGGCTGATTCCTGACCACCACCTCTGGGTCTGGCAAAAAGATGGCAAAACCCACCTCAAGCAACGAAGAAACCGACAAAAGACTTTAATTCGGCAGGTTGACCGGCCTCCATCTAACTGATATAATAGGGTTGCTGGCTATCGACCTCCGGGCGATAAGCTGGTGGGCTGTGCCGGTAAACCTGGTTTGCCAATAGAATTTTTGAATCGCCCCCCACACGGGGGCGCGGATTGAAACTGCCGATAGGATTTCCGAGTGAGCCGCTTGGATCCGGTGTGACCGAGACGGTAGGAATGGTAAATCAAAAGCCTTCTCGGGTGCTAACCGGGAAGGCTTTGCTCATTTAGGTGGCGTCTAATGCATAATGCAATCACCGATATTTCTGGCATAAAGGTGGGCCACTATACCGACAGGCAGGCGGCAACTGGCTGCAGTGTAATCTTATGTCAAGCTGGCGCAGTGGCAGGGGTAGATGTTCGAGGTTCAGCCGCCGGCACCCGCGAGACCGACTTGCTCAACCCTCTTCATTTGGTTGAAGAGGCTCACGCAGTTCTTATCAGCGGCGGAAGTGCCTTTGGACTCGACGCTGCCGGCGGCGTAATGCGCTACCTCGAAGAGCAGGGCTGCGGATATGATACCGGCGTCGCTAGGGTGCCTATTGTTCCCTCCGCTATTCTTTTCGACTTGTCCATCGGAGATCCCGGGGTAAGACCAGGGATTGAAGAGGGTTATAAGGCTTGCCTTGCCGCCGATAGCGGAAAGCTCCTCGAGGGAACGGTTGGCGCGGGCACCGGGGCGAGAGTGGGGAAAGCGTTGGGTTCCGACAGAGCGGTAAAAAGCGGCATTGGAACAGCGAGCCAGCAGTTCGGCGATGGCATAATCGTTGGGGCCATTGTGGCGATCAATGCCTTCGGTGATGTGGTGGATTCCGAGACGGGTCGAATCATCGCCGGGCCCCGCCGGCTCGACGGCAGCGGTTTTCTCAACACTTCGGAAATTTTGAAGAGTGGATCGGGAGTTCGAGCGTTTCTTCCCACGAGCACTACCATCGGTGTTGTAGCTACCAACGCAAGGTTGAGCAAAACACAGGCCACTAAGGTTGCCCAAATGACCCACGATGGACTGGCGCGTGTTATCCGGCCGGTGCATACCATGTTTGACGGCGATGTTATCTTCGTTCTCTCCGTTGGCAAGGATAGCAGGAAGCTGGCCGATGTGACCACGGTGGGGACGGTTGCCGCTGAGGTCATGGCCCAATCGATCATCAGAGGGATAACTCAGGCTGATGGTCTTTGCGGCATCCCGTCAGTTAATGAGGTGCTGAGATGTTGAAACTGGGATTCATCGGGGCGGGGGCCACGGGAACCGCCCTGGCAGTGCGCCTGCGAGAAAAGGGATACCCGGTGGCGGCGGTGGCCAGCCGCACCAGGTCATCGGCGGATAAGCTGGCGGCTGCGGTCAGCGGCTGTCGATCATACGATAGCAAACAGGAGGTAGCAGATAGCGCAGAGCTCGTCTTTGTGACCACCCCCGATGATGTCATCCCTCAGGTGATCACCGAGGTCAAATGGCGTCCGGGGCAAAGTGTAGTCCATTGCAGCGGAGCTGACTCACTCGATGTGCTGGAGAAGGCGAAAGGCGATGGTGCTCAAGTCGGCGCCTTCCATCCTTTGCAGACCTTTGCCAGCGTGACTCATGCTATCGAGAATCTTCCCGGCTCCACCTTTGCGCTGGAGGCCGAAGGGCCGCTCCTGGAAGTCCTCAAGGGAATGGCAGACTCTCTGGACGGGCACTGGGTAGTGCTTGGTCCGGGAGATAAAGTGCTTTACCACGCCGCCGCCGTGATCGCCTGCAACTACATGGTTACTTTAGTCAGGATGGCTACCGACCTCTGGGAGTCCTTTGGTGTCCCAACCTCAGAGGCGACGCAAGCCCTGCTGCCCTTGCTTCGAGGGACGATCAATAATATCGAGAATGTCGGGCTGCCAGATTGTCTCACCGGCCCTGTCGCCCGTGGCGACCTGGGCACCATCGGTAAGCATCTCGATGCTCTGGAGAAGAGGGCGCCGTCAATAGCCGCAACATACCGCGACCTGGCGCTCCAGACAATTCCGATATCCTTGAGCAAGGGGAAGATCAACAATCGAAAAGCGGAAGAATTAAGCCAATTGCTAAAGGAGGTAATCGGTAATCGGTAATCGGTAATTGGCTCTTAGGGCTAACAGCAAAGAGCTAACAGCTCACCAATCGTTAATCACCAATCACTATTCACTAATCACTGACTGGAGGGACAGCAATGAGAATGATGCTCAAAGGCAAAATCCACCGGGCTCGGGTTACCGAAGCCAACATTGATTACGAGGGAAGCATAAGCATCGATCCAACCCTCATGGAAGCGGCCGACATCCTGCCCTATGAGCAAGTTCACGTTCTCGACATCACCAACGGGGCTCGCCTGGAAACCTATGCCTTCGAGGGCGGCCCGGGTGAAATCGGCATCAATGGGGCTGCCGCCAGGCTGATCTACAAGGGTGATACAATCATCATCCTTGCCTACCATCTCGTCCCTGAGGAGGAAGCGAGATACTGTCATCCCAAACTGGTCTACGTCAATTCACAGAACGAGATCGTTTTTAATGAAACGGGGTTAGGGGATAGGGGCTAGGGATTATCCCTCATCCCTTATCCCTTATTGGAGGTAGAAATGCGTACTACTATTGGTCAATTGATGGAGATGAAACGGAAGGGAGAGAAGTTCTGCATGTTGACGGCGTATGATTACCCCACCGCCAGGTTCGTCGACCACGCCGGGGTGCCGCTCATCTTGGTGGGTGATAGCCTGGGAATGGTTCTGCTGGGGTATGAATCAACCATCCCGGTGACCATGGAGGAAATGATTCATCACACCAGGGCAGTCTCCAAAGGAACCAGGAATGCCCTGGTGGTGGGAGATATGCCCTTTATGACCTATCACACCTCGATTGAAGATGCCTTGCGAAATGCAGCTCGATTCCTTCAGGATGGTGGAGCGCAGGCGGTAAAACTGGAGGGCGGCGAAACGGTGGCCGAGAAGGTCAGGCATATCATTGCCAGCGGCATACCGGTGATGGGACACCTGGGGTACACTCCCCAGTCAACCTATCAACTGGGAGGCCCCAGGGCAGTAGGCAAGAGCCCCGAGGCCGCGAGGCAGTTGCTCCAGGATGCCCGGGCATTGGACGAGGCGGGGGTCTTCTCCATCGTCCTCGAACTGGTCCCCGCCCCCCTGGCAAAGCTCGTGACGGGGAAAATCAGTGTCCCTACTATCGGCATCGGGGCGGGGAGGGATTGTGATGGGCAGGTTCAGGTGATCAATGATCTTCTCGGCCTATCAGCTGACTTTGTTCCCAAACACGCAAAGCAATATGCCAGGCTTGCCGATATCATAAAGTCCGCCATTGCCGAATATAAAGCCGAGGTGACGGCAGGTAGCTTTCCCGCCCCCGAGCATAGCCCCACGATGGACGAAGGCATCCTGGCTGAGTTATAAGCGTTCAGCAGTCAGCAATCGGCCCTCAGCTCTAGGTCGTTGGCATGAAAGTCGCTGATGGGCGTTCACGAAATACTCCACTGTTTGTCAAATTGCCCTCATTTGTGCTATAATTACTATAGGCGCTTAAATCTAAAGTCTTGCGCAAAATGGAAAGTGAAAAGGGATTCTAGTCTAGAGATTGACGTTTGCCACCTTAAACGGGGAGTGAATTGAACATGTCGAGGAAGAGCATTATCCTGCTCATCGTCATAGCACTAGTGGCTGCCATCCTGGTTACGGAGCTCTCACCAGAAGGGGAGAGGCCCCGGGAGCTAGCCATAAATGAGCTTATCTCGATGGCAAAGGAAGGGGAAATCCAGGACATTCTGGTCCGGGGAACCGCTCTCGAGATCACCACCATTGATGGCGAGAAACTGACGTCCACCATAGGTGTAAACACCGATATACTGGAGGTGTTCAGTCGGGAGGGGGTAGCGATCACTGGCCCCGGCGCAGTGCCTATTCGATTTGCAGACGAACCGCGGTTTGCGGCCTGGCCGGTGATCCTCAACTTCCTGCCTTTGATTCTCTTCGGCGGATTGCTATTCTTCCTCCTGCGTCGCGCCGGGGGAGGGGCCAATCAAGCAATGGGCTTTGCCCGGAGCAAGGCCCGGATGTTCTCCGGCGATAAGCCGACCATAACCTTCTCTGACGTTGCCGGGGTTGAAGAGGCCAAGGAGGAACTCCGTGAAGTGGTTGAGTTCCTGTCGCATTCCGAGAAATTTCTTGCCATCGGGGCTCGTATCCCGCGAGGGGTGCTGCTCGTGGGGCCGCCGGGGACGGGAAAGACGCTCCTCAGCCGGGCGGTCGCTGGTGAGGCCGGAGTGCCCTTCTTCTCCATAAGCGGCAGCGAGTTCGTGGAGATGTTCGTCGGCGTTGGTGCGGCTCGGGTTCGAGACCTCTTCGACCAGGCCAAACGCCACGCGCCCTGCATCGTTTTCGTAGATGAAATCGATGCCGTGGGCCGCCATCGCGGTGCGGGACTCGGTGGAGGACATGATGAGCGGGAACAGACCCTGAACCAAATCCTCTCAGAGATGGACGGCTTTGACACCAATACCAACGTTATCGTCCTTGCGGCCACCAACCGGCCGGACATTCTCGACCCGGCGCTCCTGCGCCCTGGCCGGTTTGACCGTCGTGTCGTCCTGGATCAGCCGGATATCAATGGACGCAAGGCAATACTGGAGGTTCATTCCAAAGGCAAACCGCTGGATTCCACAGTTGATCTGGGGGTCATTGCCAGGCAAACCCCCGGCTTCAGCGGCGCTGACCTCTCGAACCTGATAAACGAGGCCGCAATCCTGGCAGCCCGGCGAGAGAAAAAGGAGATCGGCCTTTTGGAACTCGAGGAATCCATTGACCGGGTCATTGCCGGGCCGGAGAGGAAAAGCAGACTGATGAGCCGCAGAGAAAAGGAGATAACTGCCTATCATGAAGCCGGGCATGCCCTGGTCGCTCGCATGCTGCCCAACGCCGATCCGGTGCATAAGATTTCTATCATCGCCCGGGGGATGATAGCCGGTTACACCCGCCAGTTGCCTACCGAAGATCGCTATCTGGTGACTCGTTCCCAATTCAATGACATGCTGGCCACCCTGCTCGGCGGGCACAGTGCCGAGGAGATAATCTTCGGTGAGATGACTACCGGCAGCCAGAATGACATCGAGCGGGCAACGAAGATCGCCCGCATGATGGTTACCGAGTACGGAATGAGCGATAAGCTGGGACCACGGACCTTCGGCAAGAGGGAAGAGCTCGTATTTCTTGGTAGGGAGATCTCCGAGCAGAGAGATTACAGCGACAAGGTGGCTGAGGATATCGATGCCGAAGTTCACAACATCATCGAGCGCGCTCATACTGTCGCTCGAGACATCCTGACCGAGAACAAGGCCAAGCTCATCCAGATCGCCGAACGATTGATCGCGGAGGAGACTCTCGAGGGTAAGTCCCTTGATGCGCTCTTCGACCCCCCAGAACCGCAAGGCTCAGGTGCTAGCGTAAAGCAGACGAAGGTTAAGCAGACGAAGGGTAAGAAGAGGCCGGCACGGCTTGCGGAAGGTGTTGCCGCGATTAGTGCTGAAGGCTGAAGTCCCCCTTCGGCGGCTCTTAGCTATTAGCTGTTGGCTCTTAGGAATCCCCCATGTGCCGCGGCACACCACGTCGCATGAAAATAGCGGTTATTTTCAAGGGAGGGAGACGGCTGCCAGGAGCTACGAGCTAATAGCTAACAGCACTAATACTTCGAGGCCCCGATCTCCTCCATCTTCCCGGTGACGGTAAATACCACCCGCTCACAGATATTGGTTACCCGGTCGGCAATGCGCTCCAGATTGTGTGCCACCCAGATAAGTCGGGTAGCGCGGGTGATAGTTCTCGGGTCCTCCATCATGAAGATGAGCAACTCACGAAAGACCTGGTCGTAAAGGTTATCTACCTCATCATCCTCGGCGGTTATTCTTATCGCTTCATCAGAATCACGATTTATGAAAGCCTCCAGGCTTCGGCGCAGCATATCCCGTGCCTTCTCATCCATGCGGGGGATATCAATAAGTGGCTTGAGTGGTGGCTCATCACCGATCATCAAAGTGATGCGGGCAATTCCCTCGGCGTAATCCCCCATCCGCTCCAACTCGGTTATCAGGTTCAGCACAGTGATGATAATGCGCAGGTCGCCGGCCATCGGCTGCTGGGTAGCAATCAGGGTGATGCAGCTTTCCTCGATGGCGAACCTCTTCTGATTTATCTTCTGGTCGTCCTCTACAACCTGTTCGGCCAGCTTAAGGTCACGTCTCTTCAAGGCATCGATTGAGCGAGCGATGGCTTTCTCCACCATGCTGCCCATAAGAAGCACCTCATCCTGAATTTCCCGCAGTCTCTTATTATAGGTTATCCTTATCGCCATTATTAAGACCTCCATACTGAGGTTCGAGGTTCAAAGTTCAAGGTTCACAGTTCCCCACCCAGCCCCAACCGTGAACCGTGAATCTCTATCCGAATCGGCCGGTAACGTAGTCCTCGGTGCGTTTATCTTCCGGATTGGTGAAGATCTGGGATGTGGGGCCATATTCTACCAGCACCCCAGCCCGGTCCTCTTCCATCATAAAAAAGGCCGCCATATCAGATACCCGCGCCGCCTGCTGCATGTTATGGGTAACGATGACGATGGTATATTCTTTTTTAAGATCCTGAATCAGGTCCTCTATTTTGGTGGTGGCAATTGGGTCTAATGCAGAGCAGGGCTCGTCCATCAATATCACCTCTGGCTCTACTGCCAGTGCTCTCGCAATGCAGAGTCTTTGCTGCTGACCGCCAGACAATGCCAGTGCTGGTTTATTTAGTCTATCTTTTACCTCCCCCCACAGGGCCGCCGCCCTTATACTTCTCTCCACTATTTCATCTAACTTCCCTCTATTTTTTATCCCATGGATTCTCGGACCGTATGCTGCATTATCGTAGATGGACATCGGAAATGGGTTTGGCTGCTGAAAAACCATGCCGACTCGTTTTCTCAAATGCACAACATCTATACTATCTGCGTATATATCTTCATTATCGAGCAAAACCTCCCCGCTGATGCGCACACCTTCTATCAGGTCGTTCATGCGATTTAGCGCCCTTATAAACGTCGTTTTCCCGCAACCGGATGGCCCAATCAGCGCGGTAACCATATTCTTCTGAATCTCAATGCTCACCTCCGTCAGAGCTTGATGCTCTCCATACCAGAGGCTTAGGTTTATGGTCTCTATCTTGTTTGTCATTATAAATTGACTCCAATAATTGTCCAAGCTAGTGTCAGAAGCACCCCGATTCCCAGAAAGCACCCGCACATTTTGCCAATTTCATTTTTATCCTCTGAGAGCCCTGGTATAGTATCTCATAATCAGGGTGGTAGTGGAATTTATGATCAACACAGTTATAACTAATACTGCAGCAGTACCATAGGCACGTTCCATAGATAACCCTTCCATGGCCAATATATATAAATGAAATGACATTGGCCTAACTGAGTCGAACAACGATGTTGGCAGTCTTAGAGCGGTGCCGGCAGTGAGCATGATTGCTGCCGTCTCCCCTGCAACCTTCCCCGCTCCCAATATTATGCCTGTAAATATGCCTGCGGCAGCACTTTTTAAGACAACATTTTGTGTAGTTTGCCATTTAGTCGCTCCCAAAGATAGACTGCCTTCTCGGTATGAGTTAGGCACGGCTTTTAAAGCCTCTTCAGTGGTCCTGAGAATCATTGGCAAAATCATACATGCCACGGTCAATCCGCCCGATAGAATTGACCACCCGAATCCCAAAAAAATAACAAAAAAAGCGAACCCAAACAGACCAAACAAGATAGATGGTATGCCAGCTAAACATTCTGCCCCTGCTCTGATTATTTTAGTTATGGTACCCCGGTGTGTATACTCAGCCAAATATATCGCACCACCCACCCCAATTGGTGTCGCTATCACTAGAGCTACTACTACCAGAGCTATTGTTCCGATTATTGTTGGAAATATGCCACCTTCTCGCCCCAAAGCTCGCGGCGAATCCAGCAAGAACTCTATGCTTATCATGCCCATACCATTCAGAAGTATATGACCAATCACAATGACTAAAATAGCGAGCGTTATCAGGCCAGAAGCCCAGAATACGCCCATCGCAATTTTACCTGAATTCATGCCATATCCCTCTTTTGTACCATATTGATTAAGGAAATAGAGAGCAATATCACTACGAACAAGATAATTCCTGTGGCAAATAATGCTTGAAGATGGTCTCCGGTAGCGTACGCCATCTCCAGAGCAATGTTGGCAGTAAGCGCCCTTGCTGGGTCTAATATGGACTGCGGAAAGATTGGGGCATTGCCCAAGACCATTATGACGGCCATGGTTTCACTTATAGCGCGCCCGAAACCAAGAATCACCCCTGCCATAATACCGGAGCGTGCTACAGGCAAAATAACGTTTCTAATGGTCTGCCAATGAGTTGCCCCCAATGCTAACGATGCTTCTTTATAGGTACGCTGCACTGAACGAATAGCGTCTTCAGATACGGCGATAACCGTAGGCAATAACATTATTGCCAATATAATTGAGCCAGCCAATACGCTAAAGCCAGGTCCACCAAAATGCTCTCTTATTATGGGAACAAGTATCACCAGTCCAAAGAAGCCATATACCACCGAAGGAATGCCCAGCAATAGTTCGATGCAGGGTCTAATCACTGCCCTTATTCTTTTATGTGCGATTTCAGCCAAAAATATAGCACAGGCGATCCCCAGAGGCACACCAAGCAGCATAGCACCACAGATAACATAAAACCCACCAACTATCATGGGGGCGATCCCGAATATTCCTGCCAACGGTCGCCATTCAGCTCCAAGAATGAAATCAAAAAGTCCAACTTTGGCTATAAGTGGCAAACCTTCGCTGAAAATAACCACCGTAATAAGACCGAGGACAAAAATAGCAGCAAGTGCGCTTATGAATAAGACGGACTTGACAATTCGTTCCTTATAATGGCGATACATCTTTGCTTAACCCTCTATTGCTTCCCCCTGGATTATATCATAGTATTATCGCCCACTACCACTTGGTGTTGTAGTGATAGTGAGCGATAATACTGTTTTTGGTGGCTTTTAGCGAACCGGCACAAGTCCTGCTTTTTCGATTATATCTTGGCCAGCCTTGCTCATGACGAAGTCGATGAACGCCCGCTCTAGTTCGTCTGGCTCGCCCAGGGTCA
>QLUL01000319.1 GCA_018725425.1 Chloroflexota bacterium | reverse complement strand
AAGGAAAGGCGATGGTGGGATAACCCAGGGGCCGGAAACCCTGTTTCAGCGCCGCCCGGCGGATAAGGGTCTGATCTCTCAACACCTCCAGAAAATTCCCTGAGCCAGGGTCCAGCACCAGTTCCTCGATCCCCTCCCCCTTCAGTCTGGAGGTCAAGGGGATTAAACCCTCGACGCTCTCCGCCTTCACCCCTACCGGAGTCGGCGATTGCTTTATCAGAGGTATTGCCTGCTCAAGATTATCCTTCGTTATGGGATAAAGGAGCGGATTCCGGCCGGCGCAGATGTCCCTCGCTGAGAAGAGGGCTCCGAGGTCCTCGGAAATCAAGATGATCCCCGCATCGCTCGCCTCACAAACCTTCTCGACCAGTGCGAGGTACTTCGCCTTCTCTCCCGATTCAAATTTGAGGGCGAAAAGATCTGCCTTGAGGGTTAAACCCACTCTCTCAAATTGAAGCCCCTTCATCTTTCTTATCTTAGCCTCGATCCCCTCCTCATCTTCCTTATCGGAGATGAGCACCGCGATGCCGGGGGAATGGACGAAGGTCTTCTCATGCCGATAGATTACTTCCTCATTGCCGATCTTCAAGGCGCTTTCACCTGAGCCTATGGTAACCAGTTTTATTGGCGGCGCCAGGGCATCCTCCAGTTCCGCCTTTATCTCCGCGGAAAGATAGGGGCATTTATCAACCGTCGCCCCGCCTGAGGATAGCTTCATGGCGAATGCAAAACAGGTGGGGAAACCACAGTCCTTACAGCCCTTTCTTTGAGGTAGCTTCTTTACAACGTCAGTTCCTTTGATCGGCATTTCTCAAACCCCCTTTCGTAGGTGGATAGGCTGAAGACAGTTAGGCTACTTTAGCCCTCAGTCCTCGAATCAAGCCATTCAAGACCTTCTCGGTTTCGATAATTTTTGGTTCAAGTAGGGATGAATCCTGGTCGCATAGAAACCCTAAGCGCTTCGACAAATTTAGCTGATAATGCAGTTCTCTCAATGAACCGAATGCCATATTGAGGAATCGAAGGTAATCGGCCTGGCTGTCACGCGCTCAACCCTCCACGATGTTAGCAGGAACTGAAACCGCCGCTCGCCGCATTTGAGAAGTCAGTCCGTATAACTCTTCTCGCGGAAACCTCGCGGTTACACGATAAACCAATACTGCTACCTCGTCAGCCAATTCAAACGCTCTGAGTTTTGTGTGATCGCGCACTTCAGCCTTCAGCCTTCAGTCCGCAACCTTTACCTCCCCTTTTGGCCAGGGATGCCCCACTCGCTCGAGGAACTCGGCGAGCTCATCGGCATTCTTAACGTCTTCTTCGGTGGCTATCTTATCGTACAAATCTTCGGGTATGGCATCCCGGTATCTCTCTTTTATTTCCTTGGGCATCCACACCATACGCCCGAATCCCCCGTCAGCCTGGAAGAACTTGGGTGAGCGGAGATACTCCAACCCCATTCCACAGGAGCCCTCTACCTGCCTCCCTCCACTGGTTTCCCCGGCCATCTTGGAAAAGGGCAAGCCCACCACCGATTCGCCAATGAAGTCACGATACACCAAGCCGAAGGCATCCACCTCCGGGATGTAGAAGCAGATAGACTGGAAGCAGCCGCAGGAGGT
>QLUL01000318.1 GCA_018725425.1 Chloroflexota bacterium | reverse complement strand
TAACAGAAGACCTGGTTTCTGCCGCCAATCTGATGCAGATCAAAGTCCTGGATCACATTATCATAGGTGACAATAAGTATTTCAGCTTTGCGGATCAGGGACTGATCAACGCATATGATACAGGTTCAAGGTCCAAGGTTCAACGGTTACGCAGCCCCAACCGTGAACCTGACAACCTGAGTAGTTAAGGAAGGGGAAACATTATAGCGACATAATACCTACGACGGACAAGGGAATTGACAGTTGACGCGCTGACGCAAATTTAGTGAGGGAGGATCCGATGAGATACGTCTATCCATTCAGTGACATCGAAGAAGCGGAACAACACGTCGGCGGCGGATGGGGGGAGGTCCGTGCCCTCCTCGGTGGCAAGGGAGCCAACCTGGCGGAGATGACGCGCCTGGGCATCCCCGTCCCGCCGGGATTCACCATCACCACCGAAGCCTGCATCGCCTACCTTATCCATGGAGGATTTCCCCTGGGAATGTGGGAGGAGACTCTAAAGTCGCTCAAAGAACTCGAGACCGAGACGGGCAAGAGATTCGGCGACCGAGAGAATCCGCTGCTTGTCTCCTGCCGCTCCGGCGCCAAGTTCTCTATGCCAGGGATGATGGATACTGTGCTAAACATCGGTCTCAACAATGAGACGGTCCGGGGGCTGGCGCAACTGACCGGGGACGAGCGCTTCGCCTACGACTCCTATCGCCGCCTGCTCCAGATGTTTGGCGCGGTGGTCATGGGAATCCCCGATGAGCCCTTCGAGGAGGTCATCACCGCATATCGGGACAAGCGCGGTGTGGAGACCGACGCTGAGCTTGCAGTCGAGGACTGGCAAGGGATCACCGAGAGGTTCAAGGAGATCATCAAGGAGGAGACGAGGCGTGATTTTCCCGCCGACCCCATTGAGCAGCTTAAGCTGGCAATCGAGGCCGTCTTCAAGTCATGGTCCGGCAATCGGGCGGTTGACTACCGCAACGCAGCGGGTATCCCTCACGACCTGGGGACAGCGGTCAACATCCAGACGATGGTCTTCGGCAACCTGGGGCAGGACTCCGGCACAGGCGTCTGCACGACGCGGAATATCTCCACCGGCGAGCAGGTCCTGGAAGGCGACTACCTGCTCAACGCCCAGGGAGAGGATGTGGTGGCCGGCATCCGCCGCACCAAACCGATCGCCGAGCTTGCCGGGGAAATGCCGCGGGCGTACGCCGCGATCGAGGAGACCTGCCGTAAATTAGAGGAGCACTACCGCGAGGTCCAGGACGTGGAGTTCACCGTCGAACGAGGGAAGCTGTGGCTCCTCCAGACCCGCAATAGCAAACGGACAGCCCAGGCCGCCGTCCGTATCGCCGTGGAGATGTCCGAAGAAGGCATGATCAGCCGCGAGGAGGCGGTGCTACGCGTCACGCCGGAGCAGGTGGACTTCTTCCTCCACCCTCAGTTCGATCTCCACGCAAAAGAGGCGACCGGCAAGGCCGGTAATCTTCTGGCCACGGGACTGAACGTCTCTCCCGGCGCGGCGGTGGGCGCAGTAGCCTTCGACGCTGACCTGGCAAAGAGGTGGAGTGAGGAGGGCAGGGGTGTGATCATGGTCCGGCCGGAGACCAAGCCGGACGATGTCCACGGGATGCTGGCTGCCAGGGGGATCC
>QLUL01000317.1 GCA_018725425.1 Chloroflexota bacterium | reverse complement strand
ATTAGATGTCTTCTATGATTCCTCCGACATATCTTAGCGTCCTCCGCAAGACATATACCCGGCTGGATGATGGTGGCGTGAGTTGGGTGGTTACGGGCAGGCTTGGTTTTGCATTACAGGGTGTGCCTTGGGATGATGCGGTGGAGACGATCTCGAGGATGCAATCCGCATGTGGATATGCGCTTCTCTTGTATGGATAGTAACGACTTCGCTGCTATCCGCAGGTTGAATTTCTGGAAGCAGAATAATAGAGTGGTACACTGGGGATGAGGTCATAATGCGAGTGATAGCCAAACTGGAAGTCCCGATAACTGGGCCTCAGATCCGCCGCTTGCAGGCGTTAGGGGCAAGCTTGATCTTTTGTTCTGCGCATGCAGGGATCATTGGGCTTGATATGGAAGATAGTTCATCGCTGAAGCGGTTGGATTTTATTCTCGAATGGCGACCGAGCCAGAAAGGACAGGTGCTTCTCCACCCAGCGTTGCAAGCTGTCGGCGTTTCGGCGTTATATGAACAGGGTCTGAGCGGAGATGGTATCTGGATTTCGGTGATAGACAGTGGTATTATCACCAGCGACCCTAGCTTGGGGCGTGCAGTGGTTGCACAGATGGATTTCACAGGCGAAGGGGTTTACGACTACGCCTTGCATGGAACGCTTGTAGCGAAGATCATGAACAGCATTGTGGCTAACGCTTCCTTACTGAACGCGAAGGCCGTAGATCGATATGGCGATGTGGATGAGATAGCGGTATTTCAGGCGCTTGAGTGGTCTCTGGACAACGATGCAGACATCGCTAATCTTTCGCTGGGTTTTCAGCGGGAGTGTCATGGGAATTGCTGGCTCTGCCAGTTTGTAAACATGTTAGTAGAACGGGGGATGAGCGTTGTTGCTGCCGGCGGGAATTGGGGACCCTCTGACGGTACAATCTCTTGCCCAGGGAGCGCTGTCCAAGCCGTGACGGTTGGGGCAACGGAAGCTGGAGCGGTCGCTCCCTACAGCAGCCGTGGGCGACCTCAGCAGGTGAAACCTGATCTTGTCGCCCCAGGAACTCTAGAGATTGGGAGATTCCGTTTCACCGGAACTTCTATTTCGACGCCGATAGTCGGTGGAATCCTGGCATCCCTTTTTGGGGAGTACGACCGGAAAAAGGTTTTGGGTTGCTTGAGCAAGGGTTGTGTTGACTTAGGTTCTGCCCGCAATCAGCAGGGGTATGGTCAGATAGATGCTGACAAAATTTTGGAGGTGCTTCAACGTGGCAAGAATACTGGTCAAGACTAAAGACCCGAAGGAGGTCGAAGAACTGCGGCAGCATGGCAAAATCGTTTTCCTCTCCTCGTTGGTGGATATTATCGGTGTGGAGACGACAGAGGCAGAAGTAGAAAAAATCAAAGAGCTTGTCGGTGAACAACGGGTGAGACATAGCGCCCGAGGAACGATACAAAAAGTTTGATGAATGACAGTGGTATGGCTCGGCGCGGCGCCTAACACAGGGTTTGCGGCTTCGCCCAACTTGTTACGCAAGTTCGCAAACCCGCAAATATCAGAGTGTGTGAAAAGCCCCAGGCGGAATCTCTCTGGCAGCTACTGTAGACAGTTGCGAGCATCGAAGGCTGAAAAGCTATGACTAAGAAAGAGATAGATGTCATCAGAAGAACCGTT
>QLUL01000316.1 GCA_018725425.1 Chloroflexota bacterium | reverse complement strand
GCGGTACCTCCATGCCTCGGAAACTGATAAGCGAGGAGGAAATCCGTGCCATGATATCCATGGGGCGTGAAGATGGAGCCATGGCAGGGGAAGAGGCGAAGATGATGGAACGGGTATTCCGCTTTGGGGATCGTCAGGTGAAGGAGATTATGACGCCACGCACGGATATCGTGAGGGTGGAGAAGGGTACCAAGCTGGCTGATTTTCTGGCAATATATGCTGAGAATCCTCACACTAGATTTCCGGTTTACGATGAAACCGTGGACGATGTGATCGGTATTCTCTGGATAAAGGACGTGCTGCTGACCCAGGTCAGGTGCGAGTCGGATAAAGACAGCGTGGTAACGGAGCTCGCCCGTCCGGTCTTTTTCGCACCCGAGACCAAGATGGCGGGGGAGCTTCTCGCCGAGATGCAGGAGCAGAGAACTCAGATCGCGATCATAGTTGACGAGTATGGAGGGACGGCCGGCATGGTAACCATGGAGCAATTGCTGGAGGAAATCGTGGGGCAATTGGGAGATGAACTGGGATTAGGCAAGCATGTCGAGACCATCGGTCACGACACTTTTCAGGTCAGTGGCGGAATGAGAGTCGATCAGGCAAACGAAGAACTTGGGTTAGGGTTGGCCGAAGGTGACTATGAAACTGTGGCCGGCTTTGTTCTCCATGCCCTGGGGCATATCCCCAGGGAGGGGGAGCAGTTGAAACATGGGGACGTGACGCTCACGGTTACCGAGATGAAGGGAGTCAAGATTGAAAAGGTTCTTATCATCAAGGGGTGATCCTTCGACTCCGCTCAGGACAGGTCCACAGCAGAGACTCTGCCTCACCTTCGGTCGGGGCGAGGAGGTAAAATACATCACCCATCTGGATGTCATGCGCCTCTGGCACAGGGCACTCCGTCGCGCCGGCATGCCTCTTTTGTACTCGGAGGGGTTCAATCCCCGTCCCAGAATCGCCATCGCCGCTCCGCTTGCCCTGGGGGTCACCAGCGAAGCGGAACTGATGGACGTCTTCCTGGAGAGGAAGGTCTCCCTGCATTTCTTTACCAGGGTGGTGAGCGAGCAGTTGCCACAGGGCATCGAGATTTTAGAGGTGCGGGAATATTGGCCTAAACTCCCTTCGCTCCAATCCCAGTTGCGTTTTGCGGAATATCGGGTTGAGGTGGAGTCAAGGAAGTCGCCAGAGGAAGTGAGCCACGCGCTTCGCTCCTTGCTGGCAACCAGAAGCCTGCCCTGGCAACATGCCCGAGACAAGGAAACCCGCCGCTACGACCTCCGGGCGCTGATCGGAGCCCTCTGGCTTGTCGATCAGGGGTCAGGGGTCAGGAGTCAGGGATCAGCCCCCACCCCG
Source organism: Chloroflexota bacterium (assembly GCA_018725425.1). Lineage (GTDB taxonomy): Bacteria > Chloroflexota > Dehalococcoidia > SZUA-161 > SpSt-899 > BS503. The sequence goes on along the minus strand of QLUL01000316.1, from coordinate 319 downwards.
CACCCCCGACAACTGAACGATGCCCGGTATACGCTTGGCATGAGACTGCGCCATGATGCCGGCGGTTCGGGCAGGCCGGAGCAGGTAACTGCTGCCCTGGGATTCTCGGAATTTCCCAAATCGATTCACCGTGTCAGACTGATTTTGGCTTCAAGATGAGGTTAGCCGTAGCCCTCATTACCTATTACCTCTTACCTCTTTAGCATGTAGGGAGTAGGGAGGCTATCCTCTACCCGCTACTCGTTTCTCTGTGAACCCTGTGGCCATCAATCGCTGGCTGAGTAATTACAACTTGGCTAAGGAGTGCTAAATAATGACT
>QLUL01000315.1 GCA_018725425.1 Chloroflexota bacterium | reverse complement strand
CTTGTGGGGATACTAAGTGTACTTAAAAGACTAATTAGGCGCAATTTGGGGGTTGGTTAGGATGTGACTTTACAGGTTCCAGCCTCTTCCATCGAGGGAAGGGATCGTTTGGGAAGCAGAACAATGCGAATTTTGGGGATCGATCCAGGGTTGAATACCACCGGCTACGGCGTCATCGAGGTTTCCGGTGGTGATGTCCTCCTACTCGAAGGAGGAGTGATCCGTACCGACTCGGCTGACGCTCCGCTGGAGATAAGGCTTTCCCGTCTTTATGATGGTGTCACTCAGGTGCTGGCGCAATTCAGTCCGCAAGCCCTGGCGATCGAGGAGCTTTACTCCCACTACGAACGCCCCACTACGGCGATCTTGATGGGGCACGCCAGGGGGGTCATTTGCCTGGCAGCCGCTCAGTGCGGAGTTCGGGTTTTCAGTTATGCCTCTACCGAGATCAAGTCAGCCCTGGCCGGAAACGGGCGCGCCTCGAAGGAACAGATGCAGCGGGCGATTGAAGCAAGGCTCAGACTGAAGGAACCCCCCAGCCCGCACGATGTAGCCGATGCCCTGGCGGTGGCGATATGCCATCACCAGCGGGTGAGCAGTCCGATCATGGCCGCGGTGGGGGAATTACGCAAAACTAGTGTCACGTCAACCTTGTAATGTCGTATAGAATGTGGTATATTTTCTTCATAATCAACTGGGGAGGATTGACTATGAAGAAATACATTGTGACACTTACCAAAGACGAACGCGAAGCTCTTGGCACACTGACTTCCAAGGGCAAGAACAAATCACAACAAATCCTCGACGCGCTGATTTTACTTGGGTGCGATGAGGGTGGGTTCCAGACAAAACGTTCGACTAACGAAGAAATCGCCCGTGTACTGAATACAAGCATGAGGAAAATTGATCGTGTCAAGAAACGATTTGTCGAGGGGGGTCTTGATATTGCTCTCAATAGGAGAAAAGGAAGCCGTATCTATGCTAAAAAAGCAGACGGAGATTTCGAGGCCCATTTGGTGGCATTGAGTTGCAGTGAGCCACCCGAGGGTTTCGCGAGGTGGTCTCTGAGGTTATTAGCCGATAAGGTTGTCGAGCTTGACTACATTCACAGCATTTCTCATGAAACGGTACGCCGTGTTTTAAAAAAACGAAATTAAACCTTGGCAGCGCAAGGGGTGGGTAATTCCCCCGGAGCAAAACGGCAGTTTTGTTGCGCACATGGAAATGGTGTTAGACGTTTACAAACGTCCGTTCGATCCACAGTATCCGGTTGTATGCATGGATGAATCTCCAAAGCAGCTGATTGCGGAAACAAAGACCCCAATTCCTGCATTCCCAGGGGAGGCGGCAAAACATGACTATGAATCGGATGTTCCATTTCGAGGGGCTCGCCAGATTCGGGAATACATGACTACATGATGGATTTCGTAAGGATTGAAAGGGCAATTTCGTATCTGGTTCGATGATTTTCACAGATACGTGCTGGAACATCCGATGAATACAGGCGTTGTGGCATATGCAATGTTTTCCTTGCCTGTGAGCCATTGGCAGGAAAGCGTATGGTTACAATCACTGAAAGAAAAACCAAGCTGGACTGGGCTTGTTTTATGGAAGAGATCGCTGGTCAATACAGAAGCGCAGAAAAGATAACGTTGGTGATGGATAACCTGAACACGCACAACC
>QLUL01000314.1 GCA_018725425.1 Chloroflexota bacterium | reverse complement strand
TAGTGCTGGTGATCACCGGAATAGGGCTTGCCTGCGGGTTATTGATATACCTCGTATATGTGGTGATGCCGCGTAAGGTGCTAGGACTCGAGAAAACAGAGGAGATTGCCGGCATCCTGCCCGGGGTGAACTGTGGCGCCTGTGGTAAACCAGGCTGCTTTGCTTATGCCCAAGCGCTGACAAGGGATGCAGACATAATAAATAAGTCCCCGTGCACCATTGTGTTGCAGGACACTGAGGGGCTGGAGCGCCTGGAGAAGGCTCTCGGGATAACCCTGGATGTCGTAATCAAAAAGGCTCTCATTCATTGTAATGGGAGCTCAGAGGTGATATACAATTACTCTGGAGTTGCGACATGTAAGGGGGCAGCCCAGCTTCTCAGCGGGTATAAGAAGTGCCCCTACGCCTGCCTGGGACTTAGAGACTGCTTGGTGGTGTGCCCCCAGGGCGCCATATCCATAAAGCCGGAGAATGGGGTAGCCGTTATAGACCTGGAGAAGTGTAATGGGTGCGGGCTTTGTTTAGTCGAGTGCCCACTGAACCTCATCGAGCTGGTTCCGGTCGGGACAAAGATTGCCTTTCTCTGTAACTACGCACCACTAAGGGATATCCCTGGTAGGGAGAAGTGTGATGCCGGTTGTACACACTGCCGGAAGTGCTTTAAGAGTTGTGAAGACGAAGCGATAGTATGGAACAAGGAGAGAGCCATACCTGAATTTGATATTGAGAAATGCACCCTTTGCGGTAAATGTATAGAGGCGTGTGAGCAAAATACTCTGGCGTATTTCAGCGGAGCAAAAATAGCAGCTCCTGCTCTAAGCCCCATCAGGACTATGCCTGATGGACATTGTGCCGTCCCCAAGCGCTGACGCAATCTCAGGGACAAGGCCAAAGAACCAAATGATCACGACAAAGAATTTGTCCCACTGTGGGCTAACTTTCCTCCTCCTATTTGGTTTTTGGATACTCTTATCCGGCCGACGGGACGCGATGCACCTTGGTCTCGGCCTTGTTTGCTCCCTCCTGGTTGCTCTCTTCTCCCACGATTTGCTCATAACAAGCAACCTAGACATTCGCAGTCGTCTGCGTATTTTCATCAGGTTTATACCATTTCTTGGGTGGTTAGTCTTCCAGATCATTATCGCCAACATCGATGTAGCGCGCCGGGTGATCGATCCCCGGATGCCTCTGTCCCCCGGAATCATAAAATTGAGTTCTCGCCTTAAGGGTGATATGGCTCTGACCACCCTGGCAAATTCGATTACTCTGACACCCGGAACGATGACCTTGGATGTAGTGGGAAGCGACTTCTATATTCATTGCCTGGCAGTTGAGGACGCAGAAAAGTCTCTGGATATCGAAGGAGAGTTTGAGCGACAGGTGGAACGCTTGTGGGGAGAGGGGTTCAAAGTTCCAGGTTCAAGGTTCAGCGGTTCCCCTCCCAGCCCAACCGTGAACCGTGAACCGTGAACCGTATAAGAAATGAATGTCTTTCTGTTGATCGTGCTGGCGCTGTGTTTTACCACTCTGCTATGTTTCTATAGACTTATGGCTGGTCCCACTCTGCCTGACCGGATAGTGGCGGCACAGGCAATCACCACCAAGACCCTGGCCATCCTGGTACTGCTCGCCTTTATCTATGACCAGATGATATTCCTGGACATCTCTCTAACCTATGCCTTGCTGGCATTCCTGTCGGTGCTGG
>QLUL01000313.1 GCA_018725425.1 Chloroflexota bacterium | reverse complement strand
TGGGTGAGAAGTCGGGGACCGCTCTGTTCTAATAATACCATATCCTCGATTCTTACGCCTCCCCATCCATTGAGATATATTCCCGGCTCCAGAGTGAAAACCATGCCCTCGGCTAAGATGTCAGTCGATTTCGGGCCGAGCCGGGGCTTCTCATGAGAATCCAGCCCAATGCCATGTCCCAGGCCATGCCCGAATGCCTCACCGTAGCCGGCTTGCTCAATGACTTCTTTCGCTAGCTGATGGGCTTCCTCGCCCCCCATCCCCACCCGGAGTTTCTCCAGAGCGGTAAGCTGAGCCTCCTGGACTATGCTATATATTTGGGCGAGGGTATCGTTCGGTTCTCCGAGGCAAATGGTGCGGGTTATGTCGCTGCAATACCCCTTCACCCGCGCACCGAGGTCAATGACTACCGGTTCACCCTGAAGGATAGTGCGGTCAGTGGATGGGGCGTGAGGCAGAGCGGCATTTGGCCCTGAGGCCACGATGATCTCGAAGGGCAGCCTTTCACTGCCCTTCTCCCGAAGGAACCTCTCTAATTCCCAGGCGAGCTCCTTTTCCATTATCCCTGGTTGAAGGATGGCATTGGCATGTTCCACAGCGGCATCGGCCAGCGAGGCTGCCTCTTCAATTAGCCTTATTTCTTCGTCTGCCTTGATAGACCGCAGCGATTCGACCAGTCCCTTGGTGGGGTGAAGCCGGGGACGGGCCTTTGGAGGGAGTCTTCTCGCTGCTCTGACTAGCAGGCGATAAGCGGTCAGGGTGAGATGATCGCTCTCAAAGCCGATATCCGTCGCCCCGAGCTCGGAGATCAATCCCGGAAACCATTCTGGAAACTCGCCCTTGATCTTAACGACCTCAAAATCCGGTGACTCGGCCCTGGCCTGCTCAACATAACGAAAATCCACCGCGAGGACAGCTTCCTCCTGGGAGATAAGGGCAAACCCGGCGGAGCCGGTGAATCCGCTGAGATAACGCCGGTTGGTCGCCTGGGAAATCAGTATCGTATCCAGTTCCCCAAGCCGGCGGCGAAATTCCTCCAGTCGTGGAGTCACCTTCATATCCCCTTCACCTGGCCTGCCAGTATCTTCAGCGCCGCGGTGTATCCCTGCCATCCCAGACCGCTGATTTGCCCTCGAGCGATCGGCGCAATTACCGACTTCTGGCGGAACTCCTCCCGGGCGTGGATGTTTGAGAGGTGAACTTCGATCACCGGGAGGCCCGTATCGGCCAGGGCGTCCCGGAGAGAGAACCCGTAGTGGGTGAGCGCGCCGGGATTGATGATGATGCCCGCCGCTTGAGGCGACTCCGATTGAATAAAGTCGATAATCGTCCCTTCGTGATTGGACTGGAAGGGGACCACATCGAGATCCAGCTCCTTGCCCTGCTCCTGGAGCAAGGAGTTGACCTCCTCCAGGGTCTTGCTGCCATAGAGCGACTGATCCCGTTTGCCGAGCATATTCAGGTTTGGTCCGTGAATAACCAGAATCTTCATAGTGCATAGGGGATAGTCCAGAGTCTGGAGTCTAGGGTCTGGAGTCCCCCTCCCTTCGACTCTCGACTCTTGACTCTCGACTCTTGACTCGCCTTTCATCATCGCTTCGGGGGTGAGCTTCAAGGTATCGAGTGCGCATTTGACTCCGCGTCACATGCGTATATATCTGGGTGCTGGCCAGGTTAACATGTCCGAGAAGTTCCTGCACTACCCGGAGG
>QLUL01000312.1 GCA_018725425.1 Chloroflexota bacterium | reverse complement strand
TTTGCGAACCTCCTCGTATAGACTGGGCGTACTCCAGATCTCAAATCGACCATAATTCATACGAACAGCCCCCAATACCACCTGATGAGCTCCGGTCCCCGGAGAAGGGCAATGAAGGCCCCCATCGAGAGGAAGGGGCCGAAAGGGATGGCCTCCTTGCGCGATCTCAAGCGCAGGAGCAGCAAAAGGATGGCCAGGGTCCCCGCGCTCAGGAAAGAGAGCATCATCGCCGTCAGCACGGAGGGGAAACCGGTAATCAACCCGATGAGCGCCGCCATCTTCACATCCCCCCAGCCCATCCCCCCGCTATAAAGCAGGGCGATAAGGGAGAGCAGGGCGGCGAAGATCAGCCCTCCGCTAATGGAGCTAAGGAAAGAGTGGAGCAGCCCGTCTCCCCCCAGGAACGGCCGGGCGAAGCCGAGGCTGGGCCAGAAGGGGGAGAGAACAAGGCCTATCCCTATGGCAGGATAAACGATCTTATTGAGTATGAGCCCGTGCTCCAGGTCAATGACCGCCAGGATGAGGAAAAGGCAGGCACAAAGCGCCAGCACCAGGAACTCGACGCCGAAACCATAACTGAAGCTGAGGAAGGCAAAAAGAAGCCCGGTCCCCACCTCTACCACGAGAATGCGCCGCGGGATGCTTGTCCTGCAATAACGACATCTGCCCCGGAGCCAGAGATAACTGGCTACCGGGATGAGGTCAATCCGTTTGAGCCGGCGCTCGCAGTTGGGGCAGTGGGAGGGGGGATTTATAATCGATCTGCCTGACGGCAGGCGATCGATGCAGACGTTAAGAAAGCTTCCGATGCAAATCCCGATAATAAAACCGATAAGAGTCAACATTTTACAGTTCCTTCAACACCAGGCCGATGTTAATCGCCATTTCGGCCCTGGGGAAATCCGGCGGGTAAAGGAGCGGCGGCTGGAAGTCCGAGATCGGGTGGCCTAAACTGGTTTCAACCGCCGAGGCAATCTCGGAAGCCGAAAGCAAGGAGCCGAAGAGATAAAGTGGCGTGTCGCCGGACAGCGGATTGACCGGCCTGGTATCATTGTAAAAGGTAATGATGCGCTCCAGTGCATCGGTGAGGAGTGACGGAAGGGCGTCAATTCCCATGGGTTCCTCCCCGAAGAAGGTGCTCTGGATCGCCACCGGCAAGCAATCATCGGTGATCACGACATCAAGGCTGTTGGGCTCCACTGCGGCGATGATGGACTGGGTTTGATTGACCGCTCTGGCCAGGGCAAAGGAGGAGGTCTCGATCTTATCCGGCTTAAGCCCTGCCAGCTTGAGGGTGTCGATCAGGGTGATGACCGGTTCTTTGGGCACCGAGAGCACGAGATACCGCCGCTTGCCGCCCATGGTTCCCAGGGGTTGCCAGAACAGGAGGCTGCTCTCCGGGGAGTATCCCATCTCCCTTCTTGCCTGCTGGGGGATAGCGACATCGGGACGAAGCTCTGGCGAGCCGGGGATTGCCAGGGGACGAGAAACCGAGTGAAAGGCGGGGAGAGAGGCGATCACCCGCCGCTGCCCGCCGAGCTCCTTCTTGCTCAGCGCGGCCTTGATCACTTGCGCCAGTCCCTCGGGATTCGCGATAAATCCTCCCTTTAGAAATCTCGGATTAAAGGGGGTAATGCTCCAGGCAGACACCTTCCCTCCCCGGCAGGCAAGCAGCTTGAGGCTGGCGCCATCCAGGGACAGGGAGAGAAG
>QLUL01000311.1 GCA_018725425.1 Chloroflexota bacterium | reverse complement strand
TACCTCCGCCCGGAGATAATGGGCTTCGTGCTGGGGGCTTTCCTCGCCGCTTACGGGTTCGGAGAGTTTCGAGCCCGGGGTGGCTCCTCGCCGATGGTGCGTTTCTTGTTGGGAGCCTTTATCATGATCGGGGCATTAGTCTTTCTCGGCTGCCCCACTCGAGCCCTCCTCCGCCTTGCTGGCGGCGACCTCAATGGCATCAGCGCCCTGGCAGGGATCATCGTAGGGGCAGTGACCGGCATCTTCTTCCTCAAACGGGGCTTCAACCTCGGCCGCTCCTTCAGGATGCATACCATCGCCGGGTGGATCATGCCGGCAGCTATCCTGGGACTGCTGCTCCTGGCGATCCTCCAGCCGGGATTCATCTTTGAGAGTGAGACGGGCCCCGGATCGATGCACGCCGCACTCTGGATATCGCTCCTCGCCGGACTTGGGGTAGGCGTCCTGGCGCAGCGGACGCGGCTCTGCTTTGTCGGCGGGTGGCGTGATCTTTTCCTCATCAGGGGTACTTATCTGTTCGGTGGCATTGCAGCCTTCTTCGTGGGAGCACTGATATCCAATCTCATTCTGGACAACGTGAGCTGGGGATTTGAGGGGCAACCGGTGGCTCATGCCAATCATCTCTGGAACTTCCTCAGCATGATCCTGGTTGGATTGGGTGCAACACTTCTCGGTGGTTGCCCCTTGCGTCAGACGATCCTCTCGGGAGAGGGGGACACCGATGCCGGGGTCACCGTTCTGGGACTCATTATCGGAGCTGCCTTTGCCCATAACTTCTTGCTGGCAAGCTCCCCCAAAGGGCCGTCGGACTTTGGCCCGATAGCGGTAGTTGCAGGCCTAATTCTTATGCTGGGCGTCGGCTTCCTGATGCGTGATTGATTAAGGAGAAAGGATATGATTGAAATCGATGCGCGGGGTCTCTCGTGCCCCGTCCCCGTAGTTAAGACCCAGAAGGCACTCGACCAGAACCCAGGTGAACGTCTCGCCGTATTGGTGGAGAGCGAGGTTTCCAGGGAAAATGTATCTCGCCTCGCCCGGAGCAGGGGATATTCGGTCAAGGTAGAACCGGTTCCCGATGGGTATAGGCTCGAGTTAACCCCTGCCCGTAGCTAGCTTGAAGTCAGTGGCACGCGGGGGCGATGGAACCGGGTTCCCCCCGGTCTGCAAAACCGGGCGCGGCTCTGACCAAGACGCTGTGATGGGTTCGACTCCCATTCGCCCCCTGTTCAAGGTGCCCTATGATCTATCTGGACAATGCCGCTACCTCCTGGCCCAAGCCGGAAGCGGTCTATCAGGCGATGAATAGATTCATGTGCCATGTGGGTGCCAGCCCAGGCCGCTCCGGGCACCGGCTTTCCATCGAGGCTGGTCGTATTGTATATGATGCCCGCGAGGGCCTGGCGCAGCTCTTCAACATTGATGACCCTCTTCGCATCATCTTTACCCAAAATGCCACCGAGGCACTGAATCTGGCAATAAACGGCACCCTGCGCCCCGGCGACCACGCCATCACCAGCAGCATGGAGCACAACTCAGTGATGCGCCCTCTGCGCGCCCTGGAGGATAGGGGGGTTGAGCTAACTGTGGTAAGCTGTTCCAAGGAGGGTTTTCTCGATCCTCAGGAAGTAGAAAAGGTTGTCAGGCGAAACACGCGGCTCATTGTCCTGAATCATGCCTCCAATGTGGTGGGCACCCTCCTTCCGGTTGCCGA
>QLUL01000310.1 GCA_018725425.1 Chloroflexota bacterium | reverse complement strand
ATGGGTTGTGCGATCGAAGGTATGGTCGCGAAACAGGCTCTCGAAGATGCCGCCGAGATTCCCCTCGTCCAGGTCGCCAAACTCAAAAACGGTACCGCCCCGCTTGAAATCACCGTAGGGCTGTGCACCGGCTCCGGCGAATTGCTCCGCAAATTGCCATTTGTGGCCGAACTGATCATATTTGCGGCGTTTCTCCGGATCAGAGAGCACCTCGTGGGCCTCGTTTATTTCCTTGAACCTGGCCTCGGCTGATTTATCTCCCGGGTTGACATCGGGGTGATACTTTCGGGCGAGCTTGCGGTAGGCCTTTTTTATCTCCTTATCAGAGACACCCCGATTCACCCCCAGAATTTGATAGAAATCCTTCCCCGCCAATTCGTGACCTCCAAGGGTATTATACTGCTATACAAACTTTTTGTCAAGTCTTTAGGATTGCAATTGCGAGATAAGTTGATAACAATGTATTAAGAAGGCTTGTAAGTGTTCCGGCAGGGGCTGGAAGTCAGAGGTCATAGCACAGGATACACGATTCAGGATTCATGATGCACGATGCACCCGTCTCCAGACTCTAGACTCCAGACTCTCCCCCGAATCCCTCTACCAGCCGGGCGTAGGTGTCTGCCAGAGCTTCGGGCACAACCTTCGCATCGGATATAACCGGCATAAAGTTAGTATCGCCCTCCCATCGCGGCACGATATGAGTATGGATGTGATCCTCGACTCCGGCGCCGGCCACCTTGCCCAGGTTTATCCCTATATTAAAGCCGGATGGACGCAGCACCCTTGTCAGCAGGGCAACAGACCGACTCACCAGTCGAAAATGTTCCAGCAACTCTTCGTCACTTAGCTTATCCAGGCTCGCTACATGCCTATACGGTGCCACCATCAGATGTCCCGGATTATAGGGGTAAATGTTCAACATGGAGAAGTTCCTCTCTCCCCGACGCACAATGTAGTTCTTCCCATCAGTATCCTGTCCTGGCTTTTCACAGAAGATGCATCGCTTATCCTTTTCTCCCAGAATATACTCCATTCTCCAGGGAGCCCAGAGATGTTCCATTTTCATCCTCCTAACCGGACAAGTCGGAACCGAATAGGTGGTAAAATTGCCCACCCCGACTTCCGGCGACCTTGTGTTATTATAGCCCGAGGGCCACCAGATGACAAGCTTGCCGGCAACCGGGGTGTATTGGGGTCCGCCGTCTCAACTGGCCCCATAGGACCACCTCGTCCGAGCGAAGTCTTGAAAGAGGCATGGGGAGTTGACAGGCTTGGGGGCATGGTCTATAATCGCAATTGGTCGCAAGCATTCTTGCCACTTTAGGGGGAGTAGCTATGGATGAGAGAGAGAAGCTGCGGGTATTAGTCGATCACTGGATCGAACACAATAGGGATCATGCTGAGGAATTTCAGGAGTGGGCCAGGAGAGCAAGGGACTTCGCAAAGGAAGCGGCTGGCGATAATATATTGAAGGCAGTGGGGCGACTCGAAGAGGCGAACGAATTCCTTCTCCGGGCCGCGGAGGAATTGAAAGAATAAATGCATGAATGGGCACTGGCCGAAGGGGTCATCTCTACGGCCCTCCAGGTGGCGGAGAGAGAAGGGCTTAATGAAATCACCGCCATCAAGATCAAGATGGGTGAACTGCAGCAAATAGACCTGGAGATATTTGAACTCGCGCTAAGGGAAATCAGCCAATCTCAGACTTCGATGG
>QLUL01000031.1 GCA_018725425.1 Chloroflexota bacterium | reverse complement strand
CTACTTCACATGGTACACCTCCATCACAGCTTTAGCCGTCTCAATGATATTATGGCGGATTTCCGGTGGCTTGAGTACCTCTATCTTCTCACCCCAGCCCAGTACCCAGGAGTAAAGCTCAATAGTATCCATGACCCTCAGGGTCATTATCATCGATCCGTCTTTCCGTTTCTCCAGCACTTGTGATGGATGCCAGATTGTTTCCTCCATGATCCTCATTATCTCCAAGTCCTTAATTCTCAGCTTGATGGTCTTGACATCTCCTTCAACCACAATGCCCCATGACGAGCCGAAAAACTCGTTGGCGTCGAAGTCAGCGGGTATGGTGTAAGACATTGCCCACATTATAGCACTTGCCAACAAAATTTCACAAGTAAAGGTAACTGCAACACCAAAACTTTGACATTATGCTGTCAGCAGGTTGTGCTAAAATATCAGCGAACTGAAATAGGAGATACATAAAGGGGGTTGAGAAATGAGCGTGGAAGAGCATTTTCCGGATGCTCTCGATAATGACGAGGACGAGGAATGGGGTCTGCCGATGGCCGCAATCACCAAACTGAAAGCTTACGACTAAACATCCAGGTTTCTCACCTGGGTGGCATAGGCCTGGATGAAGGCTTTTCGGGGAGGGACCGCCTCGCCCATGAGCATCTCTATAGTCTCGTCTGCTTTGACGGCGTCCTCTATATTCACCTGGAGCATGATGCGCGTCTCGGGGTTCATGGTGGTCTCCCAGAGCTGTTGTGGATTCATCTCCCCCAGCCCTTTATAGCGCTGGATCTCCACACCTTTGCTCCCCATCTTAGCGGTTAATTTGTCCTTCTCCCCATCGGAGTAGACCCAGTGATGCTCCTTGCCTTTCTTTAGGCGATAGAGCGGCGGCTGTGCTATATACAGATGGCCATTGGTGATGAGCTCTGGCATATAGCGGAAGAAGAAGGTAAGCAGCAGGGTACGAATATGAGAGCCATCAACATCGGCATCGGTCATGATGATGACGCGGTGATAGCGAAGCTTGGCAAGATCGAACTCCGAACCATTACCGGTTCCGACACCTGCCCCCAGAGCAATGATGAGGGCACGGATTTCATCGTGAGACATCATCTTCTCCGGGCGAACCTTCTCCACATTGAGGATCTTTCCCTTGAGTGGCAGTATGGCCTGGAAGCCTCGATCTCGTCCCTGCTTGGCAGAACCACCGGCAGAATCTCCCTCGACAATATAAAGCTCACGGTTAGCAGGTGACTTCTCAGAGCAATCGGCCAGCTTCCCCGGCAGGCTATTGCCTTCAAAAAGGCCCTTCTTGTTGACTAACTCCCGAGCCTTTCTAGCAGCCTCACGGGCCCTGGCGGTAGTGAGACATTTCTCCAGAATGCGCCTGGCTTCCTGGGGATGCTCACCCAGATAATAGGTCAATCCCTCATAGACCGCCGCTTCCACATGGGTTTTCAGCTCCGAGTTGCCCAGTCTGGTCTTTGTCTGCCCCTCGAATTGGGGATCGATCAGCTTGACGCTGATTATCGCCACCAGCCCTTCCCTCACGTCCTCGCCGGCGAGGTTAGACTCATTCTCTTTGATAATCTTATACTGGCGAGCATAATCATTCAGTGCCCTGGTGAGGGCAGCACGAAAGCCGGTGAGATGCGTCCCGCCGTCAATGGTATTGATGCAATTGGCAAAGGAAAAGGTGGACTCCGTGAATCTGTCGTTATATTGAAGAGCGACTTCGACAGTGGTGCTATTGATCGCTTTCGAGATATAGATTGGGTTCGGGTGAATCACCGCTCGATTGCGATTGATCTGCTGAGCAAAGCTAACTACACCGCCCTGGAAATAGAAGCTGATCTCCCGATCTTGCCGCTCATCCCTGAAATCGATCCAGATTCCTCTATTGAGATAGGCCATTTCTCGGAATCTTTGGGCCAGAACATTGAAGTCATAGTCCAGCTTGTCAAAGATATCCTTGTCCGGGAGAAAGGTGACGGTGGTGCCGCTCCCCTGAGAGTCACCGACTATCTCGACGCTGTTTGTGGGAATCCCGCGGCGAAATTCCTGGCGATAGATCTTGCCATCGCGTTTGACATCCACCTTGAACCAGGATGAGAGGGCATTCACCACCGAGGCCCCCACCCCATGGAGTCCTCCACAGACCTTGTAGGATTGCCCTCCGAACTTAGCCCCGGCGTGCAGCATAGTCATCACTGTCTCCAGGGCGGAAATCTTAGTGGTAGGGTGTATATCTACCGGGATGCCCCGGCCATTATCGGATACAGTGACGCTGCAATCATCGTGGATGATGATAGTGACCCGATCACAATAGCCGGCCATCGCCTCATCAATGCTGTTATCTACGATCTCATGAACCAGGTGGTGCAGTCCGCGCTGATCGGTGCTGCCAATATACATCGCCGGCCGCAGCCGTACTGCCTCCAGCTCCTTCAACACCTGAATATCACGAGCGGTATATCCTTGCTTCATCTCTCTCCCTGTTTTTATTATAATACAAATGCCCTGCCTCGGTCAATTGATTTGACTTTTCAGCTTGAGAGATGTATGATGGCATCAAGGAGGTGAGAAGATGCAGAAAATAGGACTTTTGCTCATTCTCGTAGGAGTGGCCACGATTGTCGGGTATCAGATTTACGCTTTCGTTGAGTGGGTGGCTCCGTTGCTGCCCTGGCCCCTCAGGGTAGCTATCGCCGCCCCTGGCGTGGGGGGCATCCTTATCCTCGCTTCACTGATCAGGGAGAGGATCAAGGGATCGAAGGAGGAACGAGAGAAATTCAAGGGGGTTGACCGATGATCATCGTTACCACAGATAGGATAGAAGGCAAGCGCATTGTGAAGACACTTGGACTTGTGCGAGGGAACACTATCCGGGCTAAACACCTGGGAAGGGATATCGTAGCCCAGTTGCGGGGTATCGTCGGTGGCGAGATTACCGAGTACACCAAGCTCATGGCCGAGTCCCGCGAGGAGGCGCTACAGAGGATGACCGAGCGAGCCGAGGAGATGGGTGCCAATGCTATTTTGGGCACCCGCTTCATGACCGCGATGGTGATGGCGGGAGCGGCGGAACTCCTTGCCTTTGGCACTGCGGTGGTTGTAGAGTGACGGCCAGGGGGTCAGTCAATTTGCTGCATGCCCATGATGCTGGTTCTCAGCAGCTTCAATCTGCTGCCGCCTTCGACTCTTAAGATTAGGGATTGTTCGTCAATAGACTCTATCTCGCCGAAGATACCACCGATGGTAATTACTTTGTCGCCTTTCTGCAACCCTTCAATTAGCTGGCGATGCTCGCTCTGCCTCATGCGCTGCGGCCTGATGAGCAGAAAATAGAACACCGCAAACATCAGCACCAGAAATATAAGCGGCACTGGATTCATTGTTACCCTCCTCTTTACAATGTGAGTAATGAGTATTGAGTTTAGATGGCCCCTTCCCCCTTCTGCCTCCTCAGAACTCTAAACTCTTTGTGAACATTAGAACTTCAGCCACCACACTGCTATGGAGAAATAGATTAGCGTAAGCGTTCAGCAGTCAACTACTAGCCATCAGGAATGTGGTCCTTTCTACTTAAAGCGTTATTTAAACTGCTCAATGCTGACCACATTGATGGCTGAACGCTTACTTCCTCCTTACATTAGGTGCCTCATAAAAAGCATGGCTGATGCAAAGTATATAAGCAAACCAGTAACATCTTTTATGGTGGTAACAAATGGTCCTGTAGTCAAGGCCGGGTCTATGCGTAACAATTTAAATATAAAGGGCAATAAACCTCCCGCGGTAGCAGCCACCATAACTGTAAAGAACATCGCAAATCCAACCGTCATGCTCAATTCTATTAAATCCTGCCAAAGAAAAGCAGCCGCACCAACCGCGATTCCAGAAATCAAACCTATGGCAGCCCCGATTTTGAGTTCTTTGAAAAGTGTTCTCCATATTCGTTTTGGGTCTATTTGCTTGGTAGCGATTCCTCTGACAATAACAGTGCTCGTTTGAGTGCCGGCATTACCACCCATGCCCATTACTACCGGAACATAGAATGCCAAAGCAAGTACTGATGCTAATGCATTTTCAAAAACTGCAATAACTCCACCCGCCACTAACCCTCCGGCCAAGCATATTAGCAACCAGGGCATCCTAGCCTTGACAACCTTGAATACCGAAGCGTCAATGAGTAGGTCTTTATCTGCCACTATACCCGCCATTTTCTGAATATCATCCGTGACCTCTTCCTGCAACACGTCCAGGATATCATCCACCGTCACAATTCCCACCAGTACGTTCTCCGAATCAATCACAGGGAGAGCCACCAGATTGTATCGTTGTATCACCTCAACAGCTTTCTCCTGATCATCTAATGTCGAAACCGAGACGAATCTGCGGTCCATAAGGCATTCAATTGTCTGCTGAGGATCGGCCAGAATCAGTCTCCTTAAAGGTATCTCGTCAATCAAATGACATTTTTCGTCGACCACATAGACCATATCAATCGTTTCGGCATCACACCCATATAGGCGAATATGCTCTAATGCCCGCTCGATAGTCCATTGCGGGCAAATGGCTACATAGTGTGGAGTCATCAATCGCCCTACGCTGTCTTTGGGATAGCCAAGTAATTCCAGCGACTCTTTACGAATCTCCGGTGGCAGTAGATTGAGGAGCTTCTGAGTCATCTTCCCGGGAAGCTCCTCGAACAAGTCCGTTCGTTCGTCAGGGAGCAATTCGGAGATGATGTCCCGGACGTGCGCGCTGCGCATCTGCCCCAGAAGACTTATCTGCCTGTCGGGGTCGAGTTCGTTGAATACATCAGCCGCGAGTTGCTTGGATAAAAGACGAAAAATGATAAACATGTCCTGCTCATCGAGGGTCTCCCATAGATCGGCTATATCCGGAGCCGGATTCCCCGAGAGAGTTTTCTTCAGGACACGCCAGTTCTTGTCGTGAATCAACTGCTGAATCTCGGGTCCAATAAGCTCTTTCATCACTTACTCCTGCAATTTCATTATGTTCTATGTTCTACATTGGAGGATGCAATGGAGAACCTAGAACCTAAAACCTGCTTCCAGTTTCACGGGGCAGGCAAACCTCAAATGCAATAGTTAAATGCCATGGAACCTGATCAGGCTACCCCGGCCTTCTTGAACCATTTGATACTGTCCTGGATAGATTCTGCAATAGGGCGGGGCGAATAGCCCAATTGACGGCGAGCCTTCTCGTTGCTTATCAAGCAATTGGCGTTAAGAGTGTAAAGTGAGTAGGTCGTGAGACGGGGCCTGGTCTTCGTTAGAGCACAATATAAGGGAGTGAATCGAGCTACTATTCGAGCTAACCAAGCAGGTGCCTTGAAGGAAGGTGACCTGATTGCCGTTATTTCCTCCAGCATGGAGAGTAAATCTCGCACGGTGACTCTTACATTCGACAGGATGTAGCCCTCCCCAGCAATCCCCTTCTCACAAGCGAGGATATGGCCCTGTACCACATCACGAACATCAACAAAATCATAGGCTCCATCTACGTAGATCCTGAGCTTCCCCTTGACGAAATCTACAAAAAATTGTCCCATTTCCGATAGTCGGTAGTCATGAGGCCCCACAACGCCCGAGGGGAATACTATCACCGCATCAAGGCCATTCTTTATTCCATTGAGAACCTCCAGAGTGGCCTCAGCTTTGGACCTGGCGTACTCCCCTATGATCTTGTCCGGGTTAATTGGGGTCATTTCATCGATAACTGTACCGTGAGGAGGCTCCACAAAGGCATGGATGGAGCTGGTGTAAACTAACCGCCTGACACCGGATCTTAAGCACGCATCTACCACATTACGTGTCCCCATGACGTTGACTTGATGCAGCAATTCAGTCTTGCCTGCTGAGATCGATATGACGCCAGCCAGATGATAGACTACATCAGCCCCCTTGAAGGCTTCGGTCAGGGAGTCAAGGTCTCGTAGATCTCCTTCGATCTTTTCGACCCTCAATCCTTCGAGGGCTACAGTGTCCTCAAACGGAGGGATTATTGTGCGAACCTCTTCACCTCTAGCGAGCAGATCTCGAACCAAGACGTTCCCTATGTGTCCCGTCGCCCCGGTAACCGCGATCATAATGTTCCCTCCTCCTCATGCAGCTATAATTGATTATATATCAAATGAGGAACCGGATAAAGGGCCGGGCTTGATGTTGTTCAGGGTTGAGAACTTGACATAATAATAGGTGCATCCATTGAATGGAGAAGTCGTGTTCATCGCAGCACGCGTTCGTCGCCTACGCGGCGAGTTATCCTCTGCTCGTCGAGATGCTCCATCAACGAAAGGGCATATTTGCGACTGGTCTGGAACATGTCTCGCACCTCAGCCACGGTTATCTTCCCTTCGGATTTCAGGTGCTCGGTGATGCGCCTGCTCATTTCATCATAGGCCGAGGCCGCAAAAACGACGTTGTTACTCACCTGCACCACACTCCGCTGCTGGATAAGCATGTTGAGCAGCTCCGGTTCCGGCAGGGATTCGCCTGGTGGGGAGAAGGGATTTTCGGATAGGGATCTCAGAAAGGCATTGGCATCGATTTGCTGCCTGGCTGTGAGCTTCACCTGGTGGGAGGGGAGCCTCACCAGTGCCCTCTCTTCGCTGAGGGTGCCTTCCTCAACGAGCCTTTGCAGAGCATTGTTGAAATGCTGCGGGGGAATCTTGAGCCGGCTGCGGAGTTCCTCCCGGGGCACGCCCACTCGCAGGGGAAACTGGCGATGATGACTCTGGGCGGCTCTCCTGGCCTCTTCTCTCAGGCGAGCCCACCCGTTTGCGGTGAAGAGCAGCGCACCCGGTCGCTCGAAACCAAGTAGCACCACTCGATTATCGGATGCTAGCCTCTGCAGAGCTTCCCTTGCTGCGTCTGGAGAGAGGTTAGAAGCGGATAAGATGGTGCTCAATTCGGCCGGCTGATTGGTCTCCAGGGTAGCAAGAAAGACATCCTCCGGTGACCCTTTCTCCCTGGCCTCCAGGCTTTCGATCACGCTGGCCTGGAAACGGCGGTGCCGTTTGGGCCGGGTATCAATAATTGCCCCACCGCCCAGAGTTCCCCTTGAGGAGCGGATGATGAAGAGATCCCCGTTAACCACTGCCACCGGATGAGTGAGAATTATCTGTGCCCACCCGCTTTCGCCCCGGGCGAGTTTTTTCTTGTCCAGTAGGCGAAGTTTGCCCGATGCCTCGGCGGCGCCGGTATGGATGGTGATGGCTGCGTTATGGGTTATCGGCTGCGCCAGATCGGAGATGGCACGGAGCTGAACGTCCATAGATCGGGTGGGCACGAGCCATCCCGGCGTGGTGATCACAAATCCTCGCTGTAACTCCTCGGTAGCAATGCCGGTCAGGTTGATTGCCAGGCGGCTGCCCGGCAAGGCGGTATCAATCTTGCGTTTGTGGGTCTGCAATCCGCGGATATGAGATCGCTGCCCCAGCGGCAGTATCTCTACCTCCTGACCCACGGAGAATCTCCCATCAAGCAGCGTGCCGGTGACCACCGTCCCGAAGCCCTTCATGATGAACACCCGGTCAATGCAAAGCCTTGGCCTGCCGATATCCCTCGGCGGCGTAGCGGAATCCAGGAGTTTATCAATAGTGGAGAGCAGTTGAGGCAGCCCTTCTCTGGTCAGGGCAGAGGTGGTGATCATCGGAGCACCTTCCAGCACGGTGCCCTTTATCACCTCCTCGGCATCCATGGCAACCAATTCGAGCATCTCATCATCCACCAGGTCTTTCTTGGTGATGACCACAATCCCCTGCCTCACATTGAGGAGATCGAGGATAGCCAGATGTTCCCTGGTTTGGGGCATGACCCCCTCATCGGCGGCGACGACCAGAATTGAGAGATCGATTCCCCCGACGCCGGCGAGCATGTTCTTAATGAAGCGCTCGTGTCCGGGGACATCAACTATGCTGACCTCACGGCCACTGGGCAGCTCGATCCAAGCGAAGCCGAGGTCGATGGTCATACCTCGCTCCTTCTCTTCAGCCAGGCGGTCGGGGTCGGTGCCGGTAATGGCGTGAACTAGAGCCGACTTGCCATGGTCTACGTGTCCTGCTGTGCCGAGAACATACAAGATACGTCAGGGGCAGACCCCCTGAAACCCCCTTTCTGTTAGTGCGCGCCTCAATGGGCCGCACAGGACTCGAACCTGTAACCTACTGATTAAGAGTCAGTTGCTCTTCCATTGAGCTAGCGGCCCACGAGTGATATTATAGCACTCCGCGGACGACTCCTGCAAACGTTATCGGGGTGCTGCAAGCACCGGGGTAACGGCTCACGGGGATCCGTCCTCTGGGGCAGAAACGACCCAAAGTACTTGATCATGTGTTCACCCCGGGCGGGTAATGTTGATATCTGGGGGGCGAAGCATTTCAGATATTGACAATGTGAGAAAGGCATGTATAATTGAAGTAATAGGAACTATTATTATACAATCTCATGGGAGGTGGCCGATGTAGCTACAGCATCATACTAACTGTCCGATCGGTGGAATGATTAGAATGGAGGTAGCGAAAATGACCGAACTGAAGCAGGTGTATGTGTGCGAGATCTGTGGCAATATCGTTGAGGTGTTGGCCACCGGAGTGGGAGAACTGGTCTGTTGTGGGGAACCGATGAAGTTGCAGCAGGAGAAAGCAGCCGATGCTGGTCGGGAAAAGCACGTACCAGTTATAGAAGCAACGGATAGCGGAATAAGGGTCAAGGTTGGCGATGTTCCCCATCCAATGGACAAAAAGCACTATATCGAGTGGATAGAGATAATCGCTGACGGAAAGAGTTGCCGGATATTCCTCAGCCCGGGGCAAAACCCGGAGGCAGAATTCGACATTAAGCCCCGGAAAGTAACCGCCAGAGAGTATTGCAACATTCACGGTCTGTGGAAATCTGCCTGAGGGTTGGCAGCAGCAAATCGAAAACGAGGAGGCTAAAGATGAAGGGGGCACTTAAAGCAAGGCTCCAGGTAAACAAGATTTCCATCGAGATGAATCCCTTCGTCGAAGGGTTCTTGGCTCATATCGCGGTCGGCGTTGTTGCCTCGCTGAAGGGTGCCGAGAGCGTGCAGCATCTGGAGATTCGTCAGGAGAAGGGCAATGTGAAGATCTCCGTCAATGGGAGGGACGTCCCTCTCACCCCTTTTCCCAACGACATCATCTGCAGCACCTTGACTGGCCTGGTATCTTCACTGAAAGAGGTTACTGACATCGAGAGCCTGGATATCAGCGTTGATGTGCACTGATTCACAAGCGACATGGCCGATTCTTTCGGGGGGAAGGTTGAACGGGGCGGCAACACCTATCGGG